>ONUI01000102.1 GCA_900320995.1 uncultured Eubacteriales bacterium | reverse complement strand
CCCCTCATCCGACTTGGCTTGCGCCAAGCCACCTTCTCCTCGCCGGAAGCGGCTCCCCCCTTTTCCGCTTTGCGGACATTCCCCCAACGGGGGCACCCCGAGGGGAAGGCTTTCCTAACCCCCTAATTACCATTGGAGGAACTATGGACTGGTTATTATATGAAAAAGAAGCGATGGCAAAAGGCTATCGCCATATCTGCGGCGTGGATGAAGCCGGACGAGGACCCTTGGCGGGACCCGTCTGTGCTGCCGCCGTGATCCTGCCCGAGGGCTGTATTATCGACGGCGTGAACGACTCAAAGAAGCTCACGGAGAAAAAACGCGACGCGCTGTTTGACGTCATCGTTGAAACCGCGGTTTCCTGCTCGATCGCCTTCGGCACGGTGGAGGAGATCGAGCGCGACAACATCCTCGCCACCACGATGAACACGATGAAGCGTGCCGTCGAGGGACTGTCGGTCAAGGCGGATTACGCCATGATCGACGGCAACCGTCTGCCGCCGCTGGATATCCCCGCCGAGTATATCGTGAAGGGCGACGCCAAGTCGATGTCCGTCGCCGCCGCGTCGATCCTCGCCAAGGTCAGCAGGGATCGCCTGATGCTTGAGTACGCCGAAAAATACCCGCAGTACGCCTTTGAAAAGCACAAGGGCTACGGAACCAAGCTCCATATCGAGAAGATCCTCGAGTACGGCGAGACCCCCATCCACCGCCCGAGCTTCCTCAAAAAGATCTACGCGAAATATAAATAAGGCTCCCTTTCCTAAGGGAGCTGTCGCCGGACGCTTGCGTCACGGTGACTGAGGGTTGATATTCATGAAACCATTCTCCAACCAATCCTTCGGCGCGCTGGGTGAAAAGCTCGCCGCCAAATACCTCAAGCAACAGCATTATAAAATTCTCTACAAGAATTATAAAAACAAGCTCGGCGAGATCGACATCATCGCCCGCGACGGTCGGGAGATCGTATTCGTCGAGGTCAAGACCCGTTCCGCTAGCCCTTATCTCGGCGGACAATACGCCGTCGACAAGCGCAAGCAGTTCCACATCATGCGCACCGCCGCGTACTTTCTCGACACGAAAAAGATCAAGCTCCAGCCGCGTTTCGACGTCCTCGAGATGGAGGTCGACCGTTCCTCGGGGCAGCTGATCAAGGCGAATCACTACAAAGCCGCCTTCGCCCAAACCGAGGATTACGCGCGGTTTTGACGGAATATCGACATCCCTGCCTCCCGATCATATGGGAGGCTTTTGCGTTTCAAGGCGTTTTTGCCATAAAAAGCATGATTAAATCTGCTTTTTTGTACCTTTGACTATTGCGAAAAACCGACGATTATGGTATGATACAGTAGAATATAATGGGCAGGGTGACAGTAATAATCCGTACCTGCTGAAAATGGCAATATTTCGGCTATTTTCAGTTTATCAATCTTGACAGGCGCCGGCCTGCCTTCGATTTCTGCACCAAAACTTGCTCAAAATCTTGTACATTTTCAGTCCTTCGGAGTTTTGACGGAGCAGATTTTCGTCTGGTCGCGGCAAAACCGCAGGGAACCCTTGGCGGGTTCGCGAGGATTTTAACAAAGAGTAGGCGGAAATCTGCCCGTCAAAACCACGGTTCGGATTATTAGTGTCACCCTAAGGAGGGTCTATATGTTTTACAACTCTACTCAGGATAAAACCAAGGCTGTTCTGTCCGCTCAGGCGATCGCGCAGGGCATTTCACAGGACGGCGGTTTGTTTGTGCCCGAGAGCTTCCCTCAGATCACCGAAGAGGAGCTCAAAGCGATGCTCTCGATGTCCTATCAGGACAGGGCAAAATGTATTATCGCAAAGTACCTGACCGATTTCACCGAGGAGGAGATCGCCGACTGCGTCGACAGCGCTTATACCGTCGAGAAGTTCGGCTCCGAAAATCCCGCTCCGCTCGCAACGGTCGATTTCAACGGCGCCGAGCTGAACCTTTTGGAGCTTTGGCACGGTCCCACCTGCGCGTTCAAGGATATGGCGCTGCAGATCCTGCCGCATTTCCTCACCAAGTCTCTGCAAAAAGCAGGCGGCGGCAAGGACGCGGTCATTCTGGTCGCAACCTCCGGTGATACCGGCAAGGCGGCGCTCGAGGGCTTCAAGGACGTCGATCACACCAAGATCATCGTCTTTTATCCGGTCAACGGCGTTTCCGCGATGCAGAAGCACCAGATGAATACGCAGGAGGGCGACAACGTCTATGTCTGCGCCATCCGCGGCAACTTTGACGACGCCCAGACCGCGGTCAAAAAGATCTTTACTGATACCGATACGCAGGCGGTCTTGAAGGAGCATAACATGATGTTCAGCTCCGCGAACTCCATCAACTGGGGTCGACTGCTCCCGCAGATCGTCTACTATGTGTCCGCGTACTGCGACATGGTCAATATGGGAAAGGTCGCGTTCGGCGATAAGATCAACATCACCGTACCCACCGGCAACTTCGGCAACATCCTCGCCGGCTACTACGCGTATCAGATGGGTCTGCCGGTCAAAAAGTTCATCTGCGCGTCCAACTCCAACAACGTACTCACCGATTTCATCCGAACCGGTGTTTACAATAAAAACCGTGATTTCTACACCACCGTATCTCCCTCGATGGATATCCTGGTATCCTCTAACTTAGAGCGTCTGCTCTACTGCATGTCCGGCAACAACGACGTCGAGACAAAGGGCTACATGGATCTCTTGAAGAGCGAAGGTATGTACACGGTTTCCGCGCCTCTGCAGGATAAGCTCCAGTCGATGTTCTGGGGCGGCTATGCCGACGAGAACGCGACTAAGAGAACGATCCATGATCTCTTCCTTCAACAGCATTATCTCTGCGACACCCATACCGCGGTAGCGGTCAGCGTGTGTGACGCGTACATCCGCGAGACAGGGGACAATACCCCCGTCGTGATCGCCTCCACCGCCAGCCCCTACAAATTCTCCAAGGCGGTTCTCGGTGCGCTGGATCAGGGCGAGATGCCCGAGAGCGAATTCGACATGGTCGAACAGCTCCATGAGATCACCGGTGCTGAGGTTCCGGCGCCGCTCGCGTCACTGCGCGGCAAGCAAACGCGTTTTTCCGATGTGACCGATAAGGAAGAGATGCAGAGCGTCGTACTCGGCGCGCTGGGGATCAATACTAATCCTTGATAAAAAGAATTAATAAGATATCAGAGATAAATTTTGCAGAGCGCGGCGGACGACGCAGGCAGGCTGGCGCCTGTCAAGGAGACCAACAAAGCTATGCGGAATTTAGCTCAATAGATGATAAGGATTTTTATTAAGGAGTAGTATATATGAGTTTGTTTGCGATCGCGGATCTGCATCTGTCGCTCGGCACAGACAAGCCGATGGATGTGTTCCGCGGCTGGACGGACTACGTCGATCGCCTCAAAGCGAACTGGGAGAGGCTCGTGACCGATGACGACACCGTCGTTGTCGCGGGGGATATCTCGTGGGCGATGAAGCTCGAGGAGTGTGACGCGGATTTTTCGTTCATCCACTCCCTGCCCGGTCAAAAGCTCTTTTTAAAGGGCAACCACGATTACTGGTGGCAGACCAAGAAGAAGCTCGATGATTACCTTGCCGACCGCGGCTTTGACACGATCAGGATCCTGTTCAATAACGCGTTCATGGTCGAGGGAAGGACCGTCTGCGGCACACGCGGCTGGTATTATGACAAAGAGGGCGAGCACGATATCAAGGTCATCAATCGTGAGATCGGACGTTTGAAGATGTCATATGCCGAAGCGAAGAAGCTCAGCGATACGGATCCGATCGTCTTTCTCCATTATCCGCCCGTCTACGGCGATGTGGAGTGCGAGGAGATCATGTCTGCTCTCTCGGAACTCGGCGTCAAGGAATGTTACTACGGTCACCTTCACGGTGAGCGTACCCACCAAAACGCCGTCATCGGCAATTACAAGGGCGTCAACTTCCATCTGATCGCCTGCGACTACACCAAATTTGTTCCTGTTTTGGTAAGATAATCGTCATTGCGAGGGGCGTGTATTGTTAAGGTTGAGATTATCACGTCGGAACTGTGTTCCTCCTCATAATGACAATTTATATACGCCCCGTGGCAATCTCAACCGATTTATCGTTGCTGATATAAGGCATCGAGCCTCCCTTTCCTAAGGGAGGTGGCACGAGACACTTGTGTCGCGTGTCGGAGGGTTGCCTGTGACAATTTCAACCGATTTCTTCGTTATTGCGAAGAAAAGGACGCACGCGCCCAATCTCGACCGATTCAATATTTTTACAAATTATACATAGTATTTTATTACCATGTGTGATATATTAAATGGCGGTACCTGAGCGGTATGCTGCGGTACGCCGAAAACTAAGTGATTCATTCAGGAGGAATAGAATAATGGCATTAAAATCATCTAACTTAACCGCGACCAACACCTATGAGGTAGAGGTAGAAGTAGACGGCAAAACATTTATGCAGGCCGTTTCTAAAGTATTCAAAAAACAGGCTAAGAAGCTCGCTGTACCCGGCTTCCGCAAGGGTAAAGCGCCCCGCGCCATCATCGAGAAGATGTACGGCGAGGATGTTTTCTATGACGACGCGATGCAGGATTGCTATCCCGACGCGCTGGACGAGGCGTGTGAGGCAGCCGGTTTAAAGGTCATCACCGTTACCGGTCTTGAGGCGACCTTCGTTTCCAAGGAAGGCTTCACCTTCAAGGCTACCGTTGTCGTTGAGCCCGAGATCGAGATCAAGGACTATGACGGCATCGAGGTCGAGAAGCTCTCCACCGAGGTCACCGATGAGATGATCGACGAAGAGATCGACCGCGTTCGTGAGCGCAACAGCCGCATGATCACCGTTGAGGATCGTGCCGCTGAGAACGGCGACACCGTCGTCATCGACTTCGAGGGCTTCTGCGACGGCGAAGCGTTCGAGGGCGGTAAGGCTGAGGAATATAACCTCGAGCTCGGCTCCGGCAACTTCATCCCCGGCTTTGAGGAGCAGATCGTCGGTCACAACACCGGCGACGAGTTCGATATCGACGTCAAGTTCCCCGAGGAGTATCAGGCTGAGAATCTCAAGGGCAAGGACGCCGTCTTCAAGATCAAGCTCCACGAGATCAAGACCAAGGAGCTTCCCGAGGTCGACGATGATTTCGTCAAGGATGTTTCCGAGAAGGACACCGTCGCCGAGTATCGCGACGAGCTCAAGGAGCAGATCGCTAAGCGCCTTGAGAGCGAGTCAGAGCGTGATCTCGACGATAAGCTGACCAACGCGATCATCGAGAAGGTCGAGGGCGAGATCCCCGAGCAGATGTATGACAGAGAAGCACAGAACATGGTGCGCGAGATGGATATGCGTCTGCGTCAGCAGGGCATGGACTTCGACACCTACATGAAATATACCGGCATGGACGCGAACGCTGTTCTCGAAATGTACAAGCCCGAGGCGCAGCGCAGAGTCAAAATGCGCTTAGCGCTTGAGAAGATCGCCGAGCTCGAGAAGATCGAGCCGACCGAGGAAGAGATCAACGCCGAGTATGACAAGATGGCGGAGGCTTACAACATGGAAGCCGACAAGGTCAAGGAGATCATCTCCGTCGACAGCATCAAAGAGGATCTCGGCGTCCAGCTCGCGATGAAGCACGTTAAGGACAACGCGGTCATCAAATAATAATTGTCATTGCGAGGCACATTTATGTGCCGTGGCAATCTCAACCGATTATGTAGGGGAGGGGCTTTGAGGAGTCCAAATCTTTGATTTGGTATACAACTCCCATGCAACAGCGCTCCAAGAGCTGACATCTTTGTCAGCGATTGGCTAAGCGCCACTGTGCTCCTCCCGAAAAGAATACCGATACATATTATCATGGATATGTACCATACTATAATACTGCGAAAGGAAGATCATTTATGGCTTTAGTACCTTATGTAGTAGAACAAACCAATCGCGGAGAACGTTCCTATGACATTTTTTCCCGACTGTTAAATGACAGAATTATCATGCTCAACGAAGAGGTCAACGCGACGACCGCCAGCCTGGTCGTTGCCCAGCTTCTTTACCTCGAGGGTCAGGATCCCAACAAGGATATCTCCCTCTATATCAACTCCCCCGGCGGTTCCGTCACCGACGGCATGGCGATCTATGACACCATGCAGTACATCAAGTGTGACGTTTCCACCATCTGCATGGGCATGGCGGCTTCCATGGGCGCGTTCCTGCTGGCAGCCGGCACCAAGGGCAAGCGTTACGCGCTGCCCAACGCCGACATCATGATCCACCAGCCCTCCGGCGGTGCTCAGGGTCAGGCGACCGATATCGAGATCCATACCCAGCATATCCTGCACACCAAGCAGAAGCTCAACGAGATCCTTGCCGCCAACACCGGTCAGCCTCTCGAGACCATCAAGCAGGATACCGAGCGCGACAACTTTATGACCGCTCAGCAGGCACTGGAATACGGCCTGATCGACAAGGTAATTGAACACCGCTGATTGATATCCCTTAATAATTGTCATTGCGAGGCACAAAGCCTCCCTTTCCTAAGGGAGGTGTCACGGACATAATTGTCCGTGACGGAGGGTTGCTGTGTTTGATATAAGTTTATTCTGCACACAACCGCCCGCGCGACAGGATATCAAATAAGGAGATTCGTATGGCAGGAAAAAGAAAAGACGACAACGTATATTGCTCCTTCTGCGGCAAGCCGCAGGAGATGGTAGGGCGTCTGATCGCCGGCAACGGCGTGTATATCTGTGATCGCTGCATTGATCTGTGCATGTCGATTTTAGAGGACGGCGAGCCCGAGCCGGTCGAGATGTCTAAGGAAACCGCTGTTTCCAAGGATAAGCTCTTAAAGCCCGCCGAGATCAAAAAGATCCTCGATGAATATGTCATCGGTCAGGAAGTCGCTAAAAAGACGCTGTCCGTAGCGGTATACAACCACTACAAGCGCGTATTCAATCACGACGATAACGTGGAGTTCTCCAAGTCCAATGTGCTGATGCTCGGCCCCACCGGCGTGGGTAAGACCCTGCTCGCGCAGACGCTCGCCAAGGCGCTCGACGTGCCCTTTGCGATCGCGGACGCGACCACGCTCACTGAGGCGGGTTACGTCGGCGAGGATGTGGAAAACATCCTCTTAAAGCTGATCCAGGCGGCTGATTTCGATATCGAAAAGGCACAGCGCGGCATCATCTATATCGACGAGATCGACAAGATCGCGCGCAAGTCCGAGAACCCCTCCATCACCCGCGACGTCAGCGGCGAGGGTGTGCAGCAGGCATTGCTCAAGATCGTCGAGGGCACCGTAGCCAATGTGCCTCCGCAGGGCGGCAGAAAGCACCCCCAGCAGGAGTTTTTGCAGATCGATACCAAGAACATCCTCTTCATCTGCGCGGGCGCGTTCGACGGACTGGAAAAGGTCGTCAAAAAGCGTATGGGCTCTTCCGTACTCGGCTTTGAGGCGGACGTTGTCGATACCAACGAAGAACTCGAGAACGAGTGGATGAAGCACGTGACCGGTCACGATCTGATCAAGTTCGGCATCATCCCCGAGCTGATCGGCAGACTGCCCGTTATCGCGGCGCTCTCCGATCTTTCCGAGGACGACATGGTGCGTGTGCTGACCGAGCCGAAGAACTCCGTCATCGCGCAGTATAAGCACCTCTTCAAGCTTGATAACGTCGAGCTGCTCTTCGAGAAAGAGGCGCTGTACGCGATCGCGAAGAAGGCGAAGGATCAGAACACCGGCGCGCGCGGACTGCGCGGCATCATCGAAGGTCTGTTGATGGATCTGATGTTTGAAACGCCCTCCGATACCACGATCGAGAAGATCATCATCACCCGCGACGTGGTGGAGAACGGCGCCGACGCGCAGATCATCCGCAACGACTCCGCGTTCCCGCTCAAACACGAATTTGACGAAGAGGAACAGGAATCCGCTTCCTAACCCATAAATTGTCATTGCGAGGAGCAGCCAAGGCTGCGACGTGGCAATCTCAACAGAATGGAAAAAGGCTGTATGTAAGTTGCATACAGCCTTATGCTGATTTTAGAATACTGTGGAAATAGAACCACAGTACCGATCATCTATCATCTATTATTTGTGAAATAAGGACGCGTGTCTTTCTCAGCTGACTGATGATTCAGCAAAAAAAGACGCACGCGTCAAGGAAGGAGTATTATGAAAGACTTTACCGAAAGCCTGAATCTACCGGTTCTGCCGCTTAGGGGCGTTGTCATGTTCCCTAAGATGATGCTGAACTTTGATGTGAACCGCGCGCGTTCCAAAAACGCCGTCGATATGGCGGTAGAAGGTGACCAGCTCATCTTCGTCACCGCTCAGATGGACGCAGGCGTGAACGAACCCGCGGTGAACGATATATTTAAGGTGGGCGTTGTCTGCCGTGTCAAGCAGGTCGTCAAAGAAGACCGCAAGGCGACCCGCGTGGTCATCGAGGGCCTCTGGCGCGGCGCGATCATCGAGAGCGTGCCCAACGACAGCTGTCTGTACGCGGCGATCGAACCCTTCGGCAACACCCGCAACAAAACACTGACCACCCGCGATATCGCCCTGATGCGTTCGCTCAAGGCGACCTTCGAGAGATACATAGAGCTCGCGCCCAAGCTGCCTGCCGACATCCTCTTCAAGATCGGCATGGCAAGCGACCCGGGCGAGCTGGCTGATTTTGTCGCGTCCAACGTCATGCTCGACGTCGAGATCAAGCAGATGATCCTCGAGACCGTCAACCTGTCCGATCGCCTTGAGGTGCTGATCGACGCCATGCAGAACGAGATCTTCATTATGAGCGTCGAGCAGGACATCATGGAAAAGGCGAAGGAGCGCATCGACCAGAGCCAGCGCGATTACTACCTGCGCGAGCAGATGAACGTGATCCGCGACGAGCTGGGCGAGAGCGGCGAATTCAATGATATCGACGAACTTCGTAAGAAGATCGCCGATATGAAGCTGCCCGAGGAGGTCGAAAAAGCGCTCTTGAAGGAGTGCTCCCGACTGGAGCGCCTGCCCGTCGGCACCAACGAATCCAGCGTGATCGAGACCTACATCGACACCGTTTTGGAGCTCCCGTGGAATACGACGACAGAGGAGAATATCGATCTGGAGGCTGTGCGCGAACAGCTTGACCGCGACCATTACGGTCTTGATAAGGTCAAGAAGCGCATCATCGAACAGCTCGCCGTCCGCAAGCTGAGCGATAAGGCAAAGGGGCAGATCATCTGTCTGGTCGGCCCTCCCGGCGTCGGCAAAACCTCCATCGCGACCTCCATCGGTGAGGCGATCGGCAGAAAGAGCCATCGCGTCGCTTTGGGCGGTGTGCGTGACGAGGCTGAGATCCGCGGCCACCGCCGCACCTATATCGCCTCGATGCCCGGCCGCATCATCAACGCGATCCGCAAATGCGGCACCCGCAATCCGCTGCTGATCCTCGACGAGGTCGATAAGCTCAGCGCCGACTACAAGGGCGATCCCTCCTCGGCATTGCTCGAGGTGCTCGACAGCGAGCAGAACTACGCTTTTGTCGACCACTATATCGACCTGCCGTTCGATCTTTCCGACGTGATGTTCATCACCACCGCCAACGACGCCGACGCGATCCCCGCGCCTCTGCGCGACCGTATGGACGTCATCGAACTGCCGTCCTATACCCGCGTTGAAAAGTTCAATATCGCTAAAAAGCACCTGCTGCCCAAGCAGATGGAGCTCAGCGGGATCAAACGCAAGAATTTCCGCATGACCGACAAGGCGATCTATTCCGTGATCGACTTCTACACCCGCGAGGCGGGCGTGCGTAATCTCGAACGCGAGCTGATGGCGATCCTGCGCAAGGCGGCTGTCGCGATCCTCTCCGATCCCGAGACGGTCGTGCGCGTCAACGACAAGAACCTCGACGCGTATCTCGGCGTCAAAAAATATCTCGACGATATCTCCGCTAAAAAGGACGAGGTCGGTCTCGTGAACGGACTGGCGTGGACGGCTGTCGGCGGCACACTTTTGCCGCTCGAATGTGTCGTGATGCCCGGCTCCGGCAAGATCGAGCTGACCGGTTCACTCGGCGATGTGATGCAGGAGAGCGCCAAGGCGGCGATCACCGCGATCCGCACCCGCTGTGAGCAATATCAACTCGACGCCGATTTCTATAAGAACAACGATATCCATCTCCACGCCTTGGAGGGTGCGATCCCCAAGGACGGCCCCTCCGCGGGTGTGACGATGGCGACCGCGCTGTACTCCGCTTTGACGGGACTTTCTGTCCGCGCCGACGTCGCGATGACAGGCGAGATCAGTATCAGCGGCAAGGTGCTGCCCATCGGCGGACTCAAGGAAAAGAGCATGGCGGCATATAAATCGGGCATCAAGCACGTGATCATCCCCAAGGAGAATGAGCGTGACCTTGCCGATTTCGATCCCGAGATCCGCGAGAATATCACCTATCATCCTGTCGAGACCATCGATGAGGTGCTCGCGCTCGCGATCGCCGCAAAGAAAAAGCCTGCCGCGAAGCCGAAAAACAGCAGAAAGAAAGCGGCAAAGCCCGCTTCCAAACGTGTGGAAGTGACTGCAAAAGGCTCCCTTTTCTAAGGGAGCTGTCTGCGGACACTTGTGTCACGCAGACTGAGGGTTGATAGACGCTGGATTCGGATGACGTTTTCCGTTAAATATATGGCAACCCTCCGACCTCGCCTTACGGCGAGCCCACCTCCCTTAGGAAAGGGAGGCTGAAAGGGAGATTCCTATGCTGAATGTTGAATTTACTTATTCCGCGGGACTGAGCTCTCAGCTGCGCCCCGATG
>ONUI01000100.1 GCA_900320995.1 uncultured Eubacteriales bacterium | reverse complement strand
ATTTCTGCTGATTTGTCAAGTCTTTTTACTATATTTCATCCAAAAACAGGGCACCCTCTTTTTGGAGAGTGTCCTGTTCCTTAACTTAATGATATTGCGATCTCTCGGGAGCTTTTGTTATGAATACAGAATGGTTTGTGCGGTTTCGTTGATGGGGTAGGGGGTCGGCATTTGGGCGATATAGCGCTGCAGGTATGTCGCATCGGTGATATCGAATGTGTCGCCCGATAAGGCGGAGCGCAGGGCGATCATGCCGTCGTCATCAGACTGCACATTGGCGATAACGCGCTGGATCAGCGTCACGTCAAGGATATCGACCTTTCGGTCGCCGTCGCTGTCGCCGCGCAGATAGGAATAGCGGTACAGTCCGTAGTAGTCGCTGAGCCACAGGTGGCGTTCGGCGCACCATGTTTTCAGGAAATTGAAGTTATCGTCATAGGTTCTCAGCGGTGGTTTTTGGTAATTGAGCCACCATCTGCTGACGTTCCATACGGAAAAGTTGCGGTCAAAGAGCGCCTGATTCTCCGCGCGCAGGCTGTCGAGCCGTCCGCTGTCGGCGGAGATGTTTTCGATATAGTCATAATGCTGGGCGTAGACGCGCTTGACCTCGGTCTGGAACCAGTCTTTGCCGGTGAGTAAGCGGTAGAAGTTTTTATCCGCCTGCATAATGCCGTCGGTGCGGCTGCCCTGCTTGGCGGCGGTGGAGTTGAGATCGCCGTTGAGGTTGCCCAGCGCGAGGTCGTAATCCCACGCGGGTCCCGCGTAGAGGATACCGTCCTTGTAGAAGAAGAATACGGAGCTTAAACCGAAATCGCCAGTCTTGGCGTACTCGTTGAGCAGGTAGAACTTCGCAAAAGAATCGACATCGATGGTTTGGCGGATCTCCTCCTCAGTGCCGTTTTTCAGTGTGTTGATGATATTGTTCAGCGTATCGGTGACATAGGCGAGCTGATCCTCTGTCGGCTCGTCGGGATCGCTCATCGCAAAACGCAGTCCGCCGGCGCTGACGTAGGATACATCAGCCTCCGTGCGGCTCGCCTCATATTCGAGCAGAAAATCTTTTTTGCCGTCGTTGCTCTCGATGTCGATGTCAACGCGATCCGTGCCTTCCTGTACCGGCTCGTAGACGGTGTAGCAGCCGCGGTAAGAGCCGTCCAGCCACACCTCGGCGTAGCGCTGCTGTGAGGTGTAGGGGAGATCGAGCTCTTGTGCAAGGTCAAAGGCGAGATAATTGCGCAGGAGGGTGGGGTCGAAGCAGTTGGCGAGCAACGCCCATTTTTTGCCCTTTCCCATCCCGAGGATTTCTGTTTTTTTGGCGAATTTGAAGTTGAAGGACTTTTTGGTGACATGCTCCATCGCGGTGCTGTTGCCACGCACCTTGAGGGAGATCGTATCATCGACCGCGGAGCCGTCCGCATCGGTGATGGTGATATGCGCGCCGACATAGCCGTCCGCCTTTTCCAGCGATAAACCGTTGCCCGCGTCGGTAGTGATCTCGATCTGCGGCACAGGCGGATCCTGTGATGTTGCGGCAGATGACGAAATACACGGAAAAGAGAACAGCATGATGAGGATCAACAGGAATGAAAAAACACGTTTCATGGGCTCATCCTTTCGGTGGGGTGTTTGTCATATTATATCACAGCGTGTCTGCGGATACAAGAAAAAGCTCCCGAGTGATCGGGAGCTTTTAGTAACTCAATGCTTGATTGAAAACAAATCGGTAGCGCTCAATGATTTGTATCAACACAGATCAAAATCGCGATAGGATCATGCCGTTTCTGACACGCCGTTGATGCCTTTACAAGATGATAAAGAACCTTTCAAAAGGCGGATAAAAGACGCACGCGTCACCGGATGATCATTGATTTAAGGCAGACCCATGATGTCGAGCATGGTGGGCGCGATATCCGCGAGCACGCCGCCCGCGCGCAGCTCCTTGCACTCGTCATAGCCGACGACGCAGAAGGGCACGGGGTTGGTGGTGTGCGCAGTGAAGGGAGTACCGTCGCGGTCGATCATGCGATCGGCGTTGCCGTGATCGGCGGTGATGCAGGTCACGCCGCCCATCTCAGCAATGGCGTCGGATACCTTCTTCACACCCCAGTCGACTGCCTCGACCGCCTTGACTGCCGCGTCGAACACACCGGTGTGACCGACCATGTCGCAGTTGGCGAAGTTGAGGATGACGACGTCATACTTGCCGCTCTTGATCGCCTCGACGCATTTTTCGGTGACCTCATAGGCGCTCATATGGGGCTGCATATCGTAGGTGGCGACAGCAGGGGACTTGACAAGGATACGATCCTCGCCCTCATACTGCTTTTCAACGCCGCCGTTGAAGAAGAAGGTGACATGCGCGTACTTCTCGGTCTCAGCGATACGCAGCTGGGTCAAGCCGTTTTTAGAGAGATACTCGCCGAGGGTGTTGACGAGCTGCTGCGGCTTGAAGGCGACGTCGACGTTGGGCATGGTCGCGTCATACTGCGTCATGCAGATGTAGGTGACGGGGAAGCGACCGTTCCTGCGCTCAAAGCCGGTGAAATCGTCATCGACAAAGGTGCGGGTGATCTCACGCGCTCTGTCGGGACGGAAGTTGTAGAAGATGACGCTGTCGCCCGCTTTGACGGTGTCGCCGCCCGCGATCACGGCAGGCAGCATGAACTCGTCTGTCACGCCGTTATCATAGCTGTTCTGCACCGCCTGTACGGGATCGGTCTCCTGTACGCCCTCGCCGTAGACGATCGCAGAATACGCCTTTTCGACGCGCTCCCAGCGATTATCTCTGTCCATCGCGTAGTAGCGTCCGCTGATGGTAGCGATCTTGCCGACGCCGATCTCCTCGCACTTTTCAACTGCCTGCGCGACATATTCCTTCGCGCTGGAAGGGGGTACGTCACGGCCGTCGAGGAACGCGTGGATGTAGACCTTAGTCAGACCCTTGCGCTTGGCAAGCTCTAAGATGCCGTACAGATGGGTGTTGTGGCTGTGGACGCCGCCGGGAGAGAGCAGACCGAACAGATGCAGGGAGCTGTCGTTCGCTTTGCAGTTGTCGATCGCCTTGTTCATCGCCTCGTTCTCGAAGAAATCGCCGTCCTCGATACTCTTGGTGATGCGGGTGAGCTCCTGATATACGATGCGGCCCGCGCCCATGTTGGTGTGGCCGACCTCGCTGTTACCCATCTGACCGTGCGGCAGACCTACATCGAGACCCGACGCGCCGATCATGGTAAGGGGATTTTGGAAGAACAGCTGGTCAAGATGCGGCGTGCGCGCATAGTCGATGGCGTTGCCGTACTTGGGAGCGATACCAAAGCCGTCCATGATGATTAATGCAATTGGTTTTTTCATTCTATCAGTTCCTCTCATATCGAGACCCCCTTTCCTCAGGGGGCTGTCATCAGACAGATTGATCCGATGACCGGGGGGTGACAAGTGTTGAAACGTTGCAACCCTCCGCTCCCGACACGAATGTCGGGAGCACCTCCCTTAGGAAAGGGAGGCTTTTGGTTATCCTCTGTATCGTATACTGCTCTTTAAATATCAGTATTCTTCGGGCTTTGTCGCTTCGATGATCTTCGCGAATTTCTCGGGCACCAGAGAAGCGCCGCCGATCAGACCGCCGTCAACGTTGGTCTTAGCCAGCAGCTCAGCCGCGTTCGCGTCGTTCATGGAGCCGCCGTACTGGATGGTAACGGCAGTAGCGGCCTCGAGGGTGTACAGGGTCTTGAGGCACATACGGATGAGCTCGCAGACTTCCTCCGCCTGCTCGGCGGTAGCGGTCTTGCCGGTGCCGATCGCCCATACGGGCTCGTAAGCGATGACAACATTCTTGAGCTCTTCTTCGGTAACGCCCCACAGGTCGAGCTTGAGCTGACGCGCGATGACCTCGTTGGTGATGTTGCACTCACGCTCCCAGAGCAGTTCGCCGACGCAAACGATGGGCTTGAGACCTGCTGCCAGAGCAGCCTTGACACGCTTGTTGACGGTCTCGTCGGTCTCGCCGAAATACTGTCTGCGCTCGGAGTGACCGATGATGACATATTCTACGCCCAGTTCCTTGAGCATACCGGTGCTGATCTCGCCGGTGAAAGCGCCGCTCTCTGCCCAGTGGCAGTTCTCAGCGCCGATCTTGATGTTGGTGTCCTTGGTGACCTCAACCGCTGTAGCAAGGTCAACATAAGGAACGCAGGCTACGACCTCGCATGCCGCGTCCTTGACGAGGGGGATGATCTCCTCGAGCAGAGCCTTCGCCTCGGAGGGAGTCTTGTTCATCTTCCAGTTACCGGCGATGATGGTCTTTCTCATACCTTTAGTTAAAGCGTCAAGTATCATGATAAAAAATCCTTTCAAATAGTATTACTGAAATCGTCATACCGTAGGGCGGGGGCTTGCTCCCGCCGATCATCATGCAGATACGGTACTCTTATTCGGTGTAAAACAGGGCGAGAGAGCATCCCGCCCTGAACAAATGTCTTAGTCTTTGTCGGCGATAGCAGCGATACCGGGCAGAACCTTACCCTCGAGGTACTCGAGAGAAGCGCCGCCGCCGGTGGAGATGTGGCTCATCTTGTCGGCGAAGCCGAGGTTGACGACAGCCGCAGCGGAGTCGCCGCCGCCGATGATGGTGGTAGCGTCGGTCTCAGCCAGCGCCTTGGCGACCGCGATGGTGCCCTCCGCGAGGATCGGGTTCTCGAATACGCCCATGGGGCCGTTCCATACAACTGTCTTAGCGGACTTGACAGCCTCCGCGTAGAGCTCGCGAGTCTTGGGGCCGATATCCAGACCCATGCTGTCCTCGGGGATCTCGCCTGCGGCATAAACCTCGGTGTCGATGGGAGCGTCGATCGGATCGGGGAAGGACTTGGTGCAGACGGTGTCGATGGGCAGGAGGAGCTTCTTGCCGAGATCCTCAGCCTTCTTGATCATCTCGTTGCAGTAATCGAGCTTGGTGTCGTCCACCAGAGAGGTGCCGATCGCCTTTCCCTGCGCCTTGGCAAAGGTGTAAGCCATGCCGCCGCCGATGATCAGGGTGTCGCACTTCTCGAGGAGGTTCGAGATCACATTGAGCTTGTCAGCGACCTTAGCGCCGCCGAGGATCGCGACGAAGGGACGTACGGGAGCCTCTACCGCGTTGCCGAGGTAGTCGATCTCCTTCTGCATCAGATAACCGACTGCGGTGCACTTGATGTGATCGGTCACGCCGACGGTGGAGCAGTGCGCGCGGTGAGCGGAACCGAACGCGTCCATAACGAATACTTCTGCCAGAGAAGCCAGCTCGGAGCTGAACGGCTCGAGGTTCTTGGTCTCTTCCTTGCGGAAACGGGTGTTCTGCAGCAGAACGACGTCGCCGTCCTTCATCGCGGCAACAGCAGCCTTGGCGTTAGCGCCGACGACCTCGTCGTCATTGGCGAATACAACATCCTTGCCCAGAAGCTCGGACAGGCGAACGGCTACGGGCGCGAGGGAGAACTTCTCCTCAGGGCCGTTCTTCGGCTTGCCGAGGTGGGAGCAGAGGCGATGATCTTCTTGATGGTGGGCAGAGCGGCGGTGATACGGTTATCGTTGGTGATCACGCCGTCCTTGAGCGGTACGTTGAAGTCACAGCGGCAAAGAACCTTTTTGCCGGCAAAGTTGATGTCATCAACGGTGTACTTATTGAGTTTCATGATAAAAACATCCTTTCTTTGTATCGGCACCCGCGGGTGTTTGTTTTGGGTTTTAGCTTGTGACCCTTACGTTGATCGCAGATACCGCATACCATATTTTTACTCATTAATTATATAACAAAAGGGTAGCTTATTGCAATAGCAAAATAGAATAATAATGGGATTCTTTGTGAAAAACCACAAAGAAAACGCCCCTTTCGGAGCGTTGGACGAAAAAACTATTCTGTATCCTCCCAATGATGGCGGTGGAGCTCGCCTTTGGTTTGCAGCGCGGGGTAATCCCACTGGCGCAAGACCTCGTAACAACCGACGGCGACGGAGTTCGCGAGGTTGAGGGATCGCGCTTCATCGATCATCGGGATGCGGACGCATCGGTCGGGGTATTTCATCAGAACATGCTCGGGAATGCCGCGCGTTTCCTTGCCGAAGATGATGTACGCGCCGTCGGGGTAGCTGACTTCGCTGTGCTTGTGACGCGCCTTGGTGGAAAAGAAGAAGTATTCGCCGCCCTCGGTCTTGGCAAAGAAATCGTCGATCGAATCATAGTAGGTGATGTCGACGAGGTACCAGTAGTCGAGCCCGGCTCGTTTGAGGTTGCGGTCGGTGATCTCAAAGCCGAAGGGTCGAACAAGATGGAGCCTTGCGCCCGTAGCGGCACAGGTGCGCGCGATGTTGCCGGTGTTCTGCGGGATCTCCGGCTCGAATAAGACGATGTTCAAAACCTTGTTGTCAGATTTTTCCAATTTGAATTCCCTCTTTTATCTTAGAATATGAGCTGAGCAATTACAAAGAATAATGATGAGTTTGAATAAGGACAGCATTTGAGCCTTCCCCTTGAGGGGAAGGTGCCTCGCTCAAAGCGAGGCGGATGAGGTGGAGACCTTTCCGTTTTATCAATTGATAAGGGATGAATGAAGCGTTTACACCTCATCCGACCTTTTCGGCTTTCAGCGCGAAAAGCCCACCTTCCCCTCAAGGGGAAGGCTTGATTCAGCCTGTCCAAAACAGAAAGGAGTTGGTATCATGCCAAAGACGATGTGTACAAATGGTAATTGCGCCGATAAGAAGAGCGGCGTGATGAAAGGGATCCTCGGCGGTCTCGCGGCGGGAGTCGCGGTCAGCGCCGTGGGTGTTGTGATGATGAACAACAGCAAGAAAACCCTGCAGAAGAAGGCGGGAAAGGTTGCCGACGCGATGGAGGACCTGTTCGACAGCGCAAAGGATATGTTTCAGTAATGAGGAATTAGGAATTTGATTCCTATTGATCAAACCTGCATTATCCATTTATAAATGATCCCGACCAATGCGAGTCTTGCCATTCCGAATCTTTTATGTTAAACTCATATCAAATGATGATAGCATAAAAGGAGAGATAAATATGGAACTGATTCAGAGCTTTACCGTTGACCATACCAAGATCGTCCCCGGGATCTTCCTCAGCCGCGAGGATCATGTCGGCGGCGATATGGTCACGACCTATGACGTCAGACTGAAAAAGCCGAACAGAGAGCCGGTCATCGATGTGGCGGCGATGCACACGCTCGAGCACCTCATCGCGACCTTTCTGCGCAACGATCCCGATTGGAAGGACGAAGTGATCTACTGGGGACCGATGGGATGTCTGACGGGATTCTATCTGATCCTCAAGGGCAATCGCCCGCCAAAGGAAATCTATGAGCTGCTCCTCGCCGCGTTCCGGTCGGTGGAGGACGCCGAGGTGATCCCCGGCGCGACAGCGGTGAACTGCGGTCATTATCTCATGCACAATCTCGGAATGGCGAAGTGGTACGCGGCGGAATTCGCGGAGTATCTGGAGAAGAACGCCGATGATCCCGCGATTTTTGAGTATCCGAAAACGGAGAGATTGATCACGGATGAAGGACAGCAGTTCTTTGATTCGTAAGCCGCGATCCCGTAAAAAAGCATATTGACACAAACAAGCGCTTACTTCGGTAGGCGCTTGTTGTATGAAAATCAATATTATTCAGTAAAATCGGTGAAGCTGATGTTCATGTCGACGGTGCCTTCGACGCCCGCGATCTTGCCCTCCTTGCTGTACTGCCACATATCGAACTTGTAGTACATGGTAGGAAATTCGCGGTAGTCGGCGAGCCAGAAATCATAGTCCTTCATGGTCTCGAAGTCATACATGATCAACATCTGCGAGGTGTTGGAATACACGATTGCCTTATAGCCCGCTTCGGTCACGGTGTCACAGAAGGCTTCGGCGATATCGGTCAGCTGATCGCCGGTCACCTTGTCGGTGCGGGCAGCCTCTTCCTGGATGTTTTCCCAGTCAAAGCCGATGGGGTAGTCGAGGGCGCGCTTGTTCAACTTTTCGAGGGTATAATTTGCCTCCTGCTTCGCGTCCTCGGCGCTGATCGCCTGTGAAAAGAAGTACGCGCCGACCTTCAGTCCCGCCGCCTTGGCCTTTTCATAGTTGGTATCGAAATTCTTGTCCGTGTAGAGAACGCCGTCGTCGCCGTAGTAGCGGCCGCCGATGCGCAGCATGACGAATTCAACGCCTGCTTCCTTCATGCGCGCAAAGTCGACGTCACCTTGGAATTCGCTGAGGTCGATACCGAGGTGAGAGATCTTTTGACCGTTCTCATAGTAGGCGGGGATCCCGTTCTCGTCAGTGACAAGGTTGTCCGCCGTGTAGGTGTTGACCTCGGCGCCCTTGACGGTTTGGATCTCGATATCGCCCATGACGGAGTCGTTGATGGTGACGACCTCACCCGCGGAGGTCGCGGAGGTGGCGTCGGATGTATTCTTCGGAGTCAGTAACCGCATCGCGCCGTAGCCGATGCCGATGATCAGCGCGGCGGAGAGGAGGATCACCACGATGATGATACCTACACGCTTGCCGCCGGAGGATGTTGTGGATTGTGAATGTTTCATATCAGCCTCTGTTTCTTTCAGTGATCTTGGGGGTTCGGATCGTTCTTTTGATCGGCTTCGGTAATGCCGTCAAGCTCTTTGAGCGACGCTTTCAGCTCGGCGAGCTCTTTGTCAAGCGCCTCGAGAGGATCGCCCGCTGTGTACAAATGATCGTTGTTGTCATCTAAATAAGCCATTTTTGCTCCTTTTATCGAGATCGCAGCGGGATGAACACGCGATCCATCCCCGCAATATCGGTTGTTTTTGCTCTTTTGAGTCCATAATAGCATAGCACAAAACGAGGTCGTTGTAAATAAACTTCATAATAAGTTTACTTTTACTTGAAAATCTCTTATCTTTCGATTATAATATAACCAATATTGCTCTTATTTACCGAAAAGAGCAAATTTATGGCGCATAGGCGGTCATTTCGGTGACATTTTATGCGACAATAACGGGAAAGGAGGAAGGCTCTTGCAAAAGCCGGTTTATCAAAGACATACGACCGAACAGATCCTCAGGGCGATCGAGACCTGTCCGACGATCGACAAGCTCTTTGAGATCGTCAAGAACGAGCATATCGTGATCCAGATGCAGAGCTTTAACTCCGCGTCATCCCTGCCCAAGCAAACACCCAAGCAGATCCCCGACCTCTCACCTCTCGAAAGTCTCAAGATACAGGTGCGGCAGGCGGTATTGGACGCGGCGCGTGCCAAAGCGCCCCGACACACGAAAGAACAGCTCATTCGCGCGGTGCAGACTTGCCCCACGATCGACAAGCTGTTTGAGCTGGTAAAGAACGAACACATCGTCATTCAGATGAAGAGCTTCAGCTCGGCGTCCTGTTTGCCGCAGCATAAGCCCGATCCCGCGGAGCTGATCCCTGACAAAAGCCCATTGGATCGCCTGAAAGAACAGGTTCTTGACGCGGTGATGAACGGAGGCTAATCTATTATAATGTAAAAGAGCAGCGGAAATCCGCTGCTCTTATTTGTTATATGTAGCTGTTTATTCGTTCAGGATCATCTTGCCCTCGTGGTCGGTGTAATAATCGCCCTCGGGGATCAGCTGTGAGATCGGTACGATGATGTAGCCCTCGTCCTGTATCATCTCGATGATCTTCGGGAGCGCCTCGGGCGTATTCTTCGCGCCGTTGTGCATGAGGATGATCGAGCCCGGACACAGCTTGCTTTTGACGCGGCTGACCATCTCGTCGGGTGTGGGATCCTTCCAGTCGAGGCTGTCGATGTTCCACTGCACGCAGTACATATTGCGGGATCTGAGGTTGGTGACGAGGTTGTCGTCATATTCGCCGTAGGGCGCGCGGAACAGGGTCGGCGCGGTACCGGTCAGCGCCTCGATCGCGTCGTTGCAGTCGCTGATCTCGGTTTGCTGTTCGTCGGAGCTCAGCTGCGCCATATGCGGATGGGTAGAGGAATGATTGCCGACGTCGTGGCCGTGTTCGGCGATCGCCCTGACGTCATCGGGGTATTTGTCGACCCACTGCTTGACGAGGAAGAAGGTGCTTTTGACCTCGTATTTGTCGAGGATATTGAGCAGGGTATCAGTCTGCTCATTGCCCCATGCCGCGTCAAAGGAGACGGCGCAGACCTTTTCGTCGGTATCCACGTAATAGATCGGGATCTGCCGCGGTTCGTTCGCGGTGTAGACCGCCTTGCCCGCTGTATCGGAGGCAACCGCGATTGCCGCGACGCCGATCAGCACACAGGAGAACAGGATCATCAGCTTTTTCTTTGTCAATACCACAAACGTCATACTATCACCGATACAGCATATGTAAAAACGAATGAAAAAATGCCCTATCCAAATCGGATAGGGCATGATTATTTGATTATTTGATCTCCCAGGTGGCGCCGCTTTTGCTGTCCTTGATAACGATGCCTTTTTCTAAAAGCTCGTCACGGATGCGATCCGCCTCCGCCCAGTTTTTGTCGGCTTTTGCTGCGGCACGCGCCGCGATCTGCTCGTCGACCCAGTCCTTGGAGATGCCTTTTTCTTCAAGGAGCTTGAGCTGCTGTGTCGCTTTCTCCGCCTCTGCCTGCGCCGCCTTTTCGATCTCCGCGTCAGCCGCCTCAAGCAGTCCGAGGGAAAGCACGCGGTCAAAATCGGCGATCAGATAACGCTTGGTCGCGTCGTCGAGCTTGCCCTTGAGTACATCATAGAGCGCGGTGATCGCGAGGGAGGTGTTCAGATCGTTGTCCAGCGCCGCCTTGAATTTTTCCTGATACGGCTTTGCGGCGTCCAAATCGGGTTCGCCGTCCTTGCTGAGCTTTACGATCTTCGTGACCAGCTTATTGTACGCCTGCACGGTGTTGTCGAGGTTCTCAAAGGAGAATACCAGCGGCTTGCGGTAGTGGGACTGCAGGCAGAAGAAGCGGTAGGCAAGGGGATCATAGCCCTTTTCTTCCAGCAGAGATACGGTCAAGAAGCCGCCCTTACTCTTGCTCATCTTGCCGCGTTTGTCGAGCAGGTGCAGGACATGGAACCAGTAGGGGCACCACTGATGGCCGAGGTAGGCTTCACTCTGCGCAATCTCGTTGGTGTGGTGAGGGAAGGCATTGTCTACGCCGCCGCAGTGGATGTCGAGGTATTCACCCGCGTGCTTGATGGAGATCGCGGAGCACTCGATGTGCCAGCCGGGATAGCCCAGACCCCACGGGGATTCCCATTTGAGCGCCTGATCCTCGAACTTGCTCTGGGTGAACCAGAGGACAAAGTCGTTCTTGTTGCGCTTGTTGCTGTCCTCGTTGACATCGTCACGCACGCCGACCTGCAATTCGTCCTCGTTCATGTTGCCGAAAACATAGTAGTTG
>ONUI01000099.1 GCA_900320995.1 uncultured Eubacteriales bacterium | reverse complement strand
GGCAGATCTGCGCCAATAGCTCAGTAGGATAGAGCGTTCGCCTCCTAAGCGAAAGGTCGGGGGTTCGAATCCCTTTTGGCGCGCCATATGCGGTAAGGCTCACTCGCGAGTGATATGCCTTACCGTTTTTTACAGAACAGCGAGCCAAAAGGGATTCGAAGGCGACGGTGTCAAGAGGGAAGCGTAAGCGCCCCTCGCAGACAAAAATGATTCAGTGAATCATTTTTACGGAGAGAGCAGATGACGCTTTCGATCCCCGCAATGGCAACAAGCGACAGACCGTTATCCATATGGTTGAACGCCCTTTTGGCGCGCCATATGCGGTAAGGCATACTCAAAGAGAGTAGCCTTACCGCTTTTTACAGAACAGCGAGCCAAAAGGGATTCGAAGGCGACGGTGTCAAGAGGGAAGCGTCAGCGCCCCTCGCAGACAAAAATGATTCAGTGAATCATTTTTACGGAGAGAGCAGATGACGCTTTCGATCCCCGCAACGGCAACAAGCGACAGACCGTTATCCATATGGCAAAACGCCCTTTTGGCGCGCCATATGCGGTAAGGCATACTTAAGGAAAGTAGCCTTACCGTTTTTTACAGAACAGTATTATTTTGATGAGCCATTTGAGACGATTATGAAGAAAGAATTTGTCAAAGGAATGCGGCACGGTATTCCGATCATGCTGGGATATCTCAGCGTATCATTCGGATTCGGTGTGCTGTGCATCCAACAGAATTTATCCATATTGGCGGCGGTCGGTATCTCAGTCACCAATCTGACCTCAGCGGGTCAGGTGGCGGGCGTCGAGATCATCGCCGCGGGCGGATCATTGCTCGAGATGGTCTTGTGTCAGCTGGTCATCAACCTGCGGTATTCGCTGATGAGCCTGAGCCTGTCGCAAAAGCTCGATCCGTCGTTCAACATCATGCACCGCCTTTTTGTCGGGTTCGGTGTGACCGATGAGATCTTTGCCGTCGCGTCATCACAGGCGGAACCCCTCAAGCCATTTTATATGTACGGACTGATCCTTACGCCGTTTCTCGGATGGAGCACGGGTACACTGATCGGCGCGATCGCGGGCGATATCATGCCCCCGATGGTGACGGCGGCATTGTCGCTGATGCTGTACGGTATGTTTATCGCGATCATCCTGCCTCCCGCCAAAAAGGATCGCAAGGTATTGTTTGTGGTATTGATCGCGGCGGCGCTGAGCATCGTCATCCGCTTTTGCCTGCCGATGATCTCCAGCGGATTTTCGGTGATCATCTGCGCGTTGGTCGCTTCTATCGTTGGCGCGTTGTTTTTCCCTGTATCCGACCGGGAGAGAGGGGAGGATAACACATGAGTATCGTAGCCTATATCGCCGTGATGGCGATCACCACCTACCTGATCCGTGTCGTTCCGTTTGTCGCGATCCGGGGAAAGATCAAATCCCGATTCATCAATTCGGTGCTCTACTACATCCCGTATGCCGTATTGTCGGCGATGACCTTTCCGGCGATCTTCTTCGCGACAGGCGACGTTATCTCTTCGTCCGTCGGCACGGCGGCGGCACTGTTGATGGCGTTCTTTGATCTGCCGCTGATCGTGGTGGCATTATCGTCATCCGCCGCGGCGCTGATCACCTCACTGATCATGAACGCGTTGCATTGATCATCAGCCCTGAGTACAGCGAATCGTATATTCTGACCGCGATTTGCTGACGCTCGGGGCTTTTCGCATATTTTTCCACGCTTTTGCGCAAGATATTGTTACAATCTTGCTATTGAATAATCCTGTCATATATGCTACAATTAGAAAGATTAAAAAGGAAAGTATGTGTATTTATGATCGACCGTTTTCACTATGCGACAGTATATAAAGAAATGAGCATGATTATGGCAGATAAGAAAAGCAAGCTGATCGTGATCGACGGGCTGGACGGCTCGGGCAAAGCGACCCAGAGCAAACTGCTCTGTGAGCGGCTGTGCGAGATGGGGTACAAGGCGCGTACCATCAGCTTCCCCGATTATGACAGCGATTCATCCGCATTGGTCAAAATGTACCTCGGCGGTCAACTCGGCAGCAGTCCCGATGACGTCAACGCCTATGCCGCGTCGACGTTCTACGCGGTCGACCGTGTCGCGTCCTACATCAACACATGGCGCAAGGATTGCGAAACCTACGACTATATCATCGCCGATCGCTACACCACCTCGAATATCATCCATCAAATGGCGAAGGTGCCGGAAACTGAGCGTGACAGCTATATCGACTGGCTGTTTGATTTTGAGTACAACCGTCTGGAACTGCCGGAGCCGGATCAGGTGATCTTTCTCGATGTGGATCCCGCGATCAGCCAAAAACTGATCTACGGCAGATACGGTGGCGATGAAAGCAAGAAGGATATTCACGAAAGCGATGTCGCTTATCTGCTGCGCTGCCGCAACTCAGCGGTCTACGCGATCGAGCACCTTGACTGGGCGCGGATCGACTGTACCCATGACGGCAAAATGAGAACGATCGAAGAAATCAACGACGATATCATATCTCTGCTTTTGAACGGAGATACTAATCGATAAGAGGCTTCTTATAGAAAGAAGTCACCCTAACACGTTAGGAGGATTATGATGTTTTACTGTTTTTTAGCCGACGGATTTGAAGAGATAGAAGCGTTAGCGACCATCGATATCCTGCGCCGTGCCGATATCCCGGTCACGACGGTCGGCGTCGACGCGGATGTGATCTGCGGCGCGCACGATATCTGCGTGACTGCCGATATGCCGATCAGTGAGTTCGACTTTGACAAAGATGCTTTGGGCGTCATCCTGCCGGGCGGTATGCCGGGCGTCAAGAACCTCTATGCCGATGAAAACGTCAGAAACGCTGTTTCCTACTGCCAATCCCGCAAGCTTTACCTCTGCGCGATCTGTGCCGCTCCGTCTATCTTAGGGCGCATGGGCGTACTGGAAGGCAAGAAAGCGACCTGCTTCCCCGGATTTGAGGAGGAACTCAAGGGCGCTGAGGTGACCGGTGAAAAGGTGGTCGTCGACGGTAATATCATCACCGCCAAGGGCGCCGGATGCGCGCTTGACTTTGGCTTTGCCATCGTATCACAGGTTCAGAGTAAAGAGGACGCCGATCGTATCGCTTCCTCAATGCAGTGCTGATATGGCGGCGAGTAAACCCGCGTCGGCGGATAAGCCGTATCTCAGGGATTTCTTCATCGAGCAGCGCAAGGCTCTGTGCGAGGATACGGGGCGCAAAAACGCGCTGGATCTGGAGATACAGACCCGCCTGCTGATCACGCCGGAATACCGCGCCGCGGATACGATCCTGCTGTATATGGCGCGACCGACCGAGATCGCGACTTCCCTGATGATCCATGCCGCTTTTGCCAATCATAAGAAGGTGGCGCTGCCGGTATGTACGGAGCAGGGGCATATGATCTTTCGCCGTATCGATTCACTGAACGACGTAGCGCCCGGACGGTTCGGGATAATGGAGCCCACGGCGCAGTGCGAAGAGATCACGCCCGATGAACATACCCTGTGCGTATGTCCCGCGCTTTGCTGTGATATGCGCGGTTATCGCCTCGGCTTCGGCGGCGGCTATTACGACCGCTATCTTGCCGATTTTCCCGGTGTGAAGGCGGCGCTGTGTTATGCCGACAGCATGATCCCGAAGATCGGGGAAGAGCCGTTTGATATCAAAATGGATGTTATCCTGACGGATAGCTTTACACGATATATGAAGTGATTTGATTCACAGATTGGAGCAAGCATTATGAGTGATTATTCACGAAATAATATACCTGAGGATTCTATCGAAGAGACCCGCCGAAAAAAGATGGAAGAATTCCGTCGTTCTGCGGATCGCAACGCGATCAGAGGCGATTACAGCGATGGGGCGGGCGGATATCCCGACGAGCCTGTACAGGAGGAGCCCTATGCTGAGGAGCCGTATCCCGAAGAGACCTCGCCTCGCCGCCGCAGAAGGAATCGCGAGATCAACTCCTACTCGGATAACGACACCAAGAAGAAGATCGAACGTGAATCCAAAAAGGCGCTCAAACAGCAGAAAAAGGAAGAGAAGAAGCTCGAAAAGTCCAAGGCAAAGCGCAACCGCCGCATCTTCAAGCTCGTATGGATCTCCATGATCGTGTTGGTCGGCGTCGTTCTTTCTCAGTTTTTGCTGGTCGGCGTCAATGATATGATGGCGATCTCCCGTGAGGATAATCCGACAAAGGTCATGATCCATGTGCCCGCTGATCCCACGATGGATCAAATCGCCAATCTGCTTTATGATTCAAATGTGATCAACGAGCCCGGCTTCTTCAAGCTCTACGCGACCTTTACTTCTTCCGAAAAGGGCTTCAGACAGGGCGATTTTGAGATCGAGACTGATAAGGACTATGAGGCGATCATCAACTTTTTGCAGAGCAATGTCAACCGTACCGACATCGTCAAGATGCAGATCACGGAGGGTATGAATCTGTTAGAGATCGTTGAGGCGCTCCATGAAAAGGGCGTTGTAACGGATGAACAGGAATTTCTGAATCTTTGCAACAGCGACTATTTTGACACGGACTTCACCTTCCTGAAGGACATCAAGAACAAGGATGATCGTTATTATAAGCTCGAGGGTTATCTGTTCCCCGATACCTATGAGTTCTATGTCGGCGAGGATCCCAAGTCCGTCATCAGCAAATTCCTTAACAACTACGATAATAAGATCGTGCTCCATAAGGAAAAGTATTTCGGCAACAGCAAGAAGACCACTTTGGTGGAAGAGGCTGCCGAGACCGGTTATTCCTTTGATGAGATCCTGACCATCGCCTCGATCATTCAGGCAGAGGCAGCGTCGCGTGAAGATATGTATGAGATCTCCGCGATCTTACATAACCGCTTGAAGTACGGCCACGACAGCGGTGTTTCCAAGCTCAACTGCGACAGTACCTTCTATTATCCCTATCGTAAGGCGGAGAATGTGCCGGAGAGCATCAAATCCTCCTTCAAGTCCAAGTATAATACGGATGAGATCGACGGCTTGCCCGCAGGTCCGATCTGCAACCCCGGTATCGAGGCGATCAAGGCGGCGATCAAGCCGAATGAGAGCGACAATCTCTATTTCTGCCACGATAAGGAAGAGAACGGTTCCACGCCGTACTACGCAAAGACGATCGAACAGCATGAGGCGAATCTGCGCGCGATCGAGAACGGCACGACCAATACCTATAACGAATATAACTACGGCTATGATAATTACTACTACTATGATTATAGCTACGGTTATGACAATGGATATTCCGCTTACGGACAGAATCAGCAGGCGCAGTATCCCGATCAGCAGCTTCCCGCTCAGGGTCAAGTACAAACATATGGATAAACCGGAGGTATTGTCACCTGCCGGTGATATCGAGAGTTTTGACACGGCGTTACGCTTCAAAGCGGACGCCGTGTATCTCGCGGGAAAGAGTTTCGGTATGCGTACCGCTTCAAAGAACTTTTCTTTTGAAGAACTAAGATCCTCCTGTGAGAAAGCGCACGCGTTAAAGAAAAGGGTCTATCTGACCTGTAATACATTACCGCGCAACGCCGATCTGCCGCGTATGCCGGACTTTTTACAGCAGGCGGCTGATTGCGGTGTGGACGCGTTCATCATCGCCGATCTCGGCGTGTTCGAGATGGCGAAACGCTATGCGCCTCATGTGGAACGTCATATCTCTACGCAGGGCGGTATCATCAATTATGAATCCGCGCTGGCGTGGTATAACCTCGGCGCGAAACGCGTCGTGCTGGCGCGTGAAATGCGCCTCGATGAGATCGCCGAGCTGCGCGCGAAGATCCCGGATGAGCTGGAGATCGAATGCTTCGTTCACGGCGCGATGTG
>ONUI01000123.1 GCA_900320995.1 uncultured Eubacteriales bacterium | reverse complement strand
AAAAAATCCCATGAGTACATGACACAGGACGATCCGTCTAACGGCTTCTATCTGTATTTCCAGCCAAAGGTTCAGTATAAGTCAACTAACGCGGATGGAAAAAAGGCGCAGCGCTATATCGCAGGCTTCTCCTATTTCCTCGCGGGCGACAAGGACACGACCGACAACCGCTTCGGCTCGAACTATGAATATATGCAGACCTTCGCCAAGGAGAACGGCTTTGAGCTGGTCAAAGACGGCGGCGAAGCGATCCGCGTGATGTCGGATCAAGCCGGCGAGATGACGATGGTGACCACATGGCGCGACGTCGGCGGTTATCCGGCTGATACCTATAACTTTGATCAGATACACACACTCCATTATGATAATAAAGTTCTTGCGGACACAGATGGCGGTCTGGTACACGGAGCGGGCTTCAACCATGCCTCGGAGCAGTTGTTTGTCAGTCTTTCCCGCGATAATGATAAGATGATCTATCATACCGCGATGTATTTCGGCGTGGCGTACACCTATAATCCCTACAGGGCGATCACCGGAGTCTCCGGACTGATCACCTCCTATACCGAAACCTCCGCACAGATCAAAAACACCGGTCTCAGCACGCCTGCCGGTACATTCTTGGCGTGCAACGTCAGTATCCAGGGCTGTCCGATGACCTCAGCGGGCATCACAGCCGGATATTACAACGCGAGGACTATGTTCATGCCGCTCTATACCAACTATGAGGCAAGAGAGAAATCCGGCCTCAGCTGGATGACGGATAAGGAAACAGAAGTGCTGACGCGCTATCTGCTGACCTGCGGTCCGCGCACCGGCGTTCTCCCGCTCAAGGAGGGGGATATCGCGTTCGTTACGTCGGCTAACCCCGGCAAGATGGATGGCTACCATCCGCTGTGCGATCTGCGCACCCCGGGCGACTATGAGCATCCGATGAATTTCGCGCTCGATACCACGAACAAGGGTTCAAAATATCTGTATCTCTATCTCTGCGATAACGCCGGAGGCAGAGAGGGCGCCAAAGAATTCACCAACAAATACAGCGCCAAACAGTACGTTGCGGCTGTATTCTGCGGCGCCGGGAAAACTCCCGAGGAAGCGATCGCTAAGCTCTATCAGCAAGCCGCCGATCAGTGGAAGACCGTCGCTGCGGAGCATGCCGACGTCAACGCTACCCCGATGATCACGGAATTTGCCGAGATCATCCCCGTAGATCTCTCCAGCGAGAATCCTTGGTACGAGCTGCACGCGAACGATACGAATATCAAGAGCCTGAAAAACGGTGTGTTCGTACGCGGAAACGAGTTGGCGTACTACCGCTGGGACGGACACGGCTTCGTAGACGATAAGACCTCCGACGATTACGAAAAGGATCTAAAATGCGCCTATATCGGAGTCGTTCGCACCGGTAAGAAGAAAAACGCCGTTTACGGTATGCTGAAATACTATTCCGACGCCGACACCGCGCCGAGCACTCTTAACGCAGGCAACACGAAATGTAACCTTGCAGGAGGTCCGGTCAAGTCCAAAGAGGGCGCCTATTACCTCTATTATTCTCCCAACTCCGGCACAGCGTCTTATACGGCGCCGGTCACGGGTCTCGAGATCAGCAAAGAGATATTCGTCAACGGCTATAATACGGCATTCACCGTAAAAGAGTCTGACCGTGTGGATAACAAGCTGCCTGAGTACGAACAACTGCGTATGCGGACGGATGAACACAAATACATCCATCTGGGCTACGATCGCGCAGAGCTGCCGTATTATGAAATGCTGTATATCGGCGTCGGCGACACGAAGGAAAAAGCCTTTGTCGATATGATCGGTACCACCAATGCTTACGCCGCGATCGACGTCGACTGCAACTATAATTCAAATGCAAATCAATGGATCGCCATCGGTTACCGGCGAACCTCCAAAAAATCGAACGCGATCCGTGATGTGTTCCTTTATTTGGGCGACGATCCGCCCGATCAGGTACGCATAAAGGGCGGATATACCGCAACGTCGAGCGGCAGCAATATGGAGTTCAGCACCTTTACGTACAAAAACGAAGAGGGAGTGCCCTATTATCTCGTAAAGCACAATCTGAAAGACGGCAAAGACGAGGTCGTATCGCTCAACAAGGGCAACGGAGGAAATAACATGTACCTCTATTACACCACCAAGCCGTTCTACCGGGAACAGTCGGCTGAAGGAGAGGTCACTCCGATCACGAATATGTGCTTTACCTACGGCGATATATCCCCGAGATACGCGACTACCGAGCAGCTCGCCTCTGCCTTTGAGAGCAGCTATTACGCTAAAAAGAAGTTCAACGCTTCCGCATATGAGGATCCCATTTGGGAGTGCGTGCTGGGCGTCACAGGCTCGCCGCAGAACTGGAAGCTCACCGCTGAAGGAGCGACGCGCTTATCGCTCAACGAGGGCGTCAGACCCGGCTTGAACAACAATGGCTGGGACGGAAAAGACAGCCGCGTCTATATGTACGTTGACAGGGCGGACAGCAAGGCAAAAACGAAATATAAGGTACGTGAAAACGCAAAGCTCCCTGAGTTCGGCTACTATGCCTCCGAAAGCACATTCGGCTACTTGAAGCAGGTAGGCTGAGTAAAGCCGAATGCCAATTAGTATAACGAGTCATTCCGAGGAGTGACTGCAAGGTCACGACGTGGGAATCCCACAAAGTGGTTATCCAACGTTTATTCCCTGTTTGTGGGATTCCCACGGCTCCTTTGGAGCCTCGCAATGACATATTGAATAAAAAAGGAGAAATCGAAATGAAACGAAATATCCCCATCAGGCTTTTATCCATAGTTTTAACGCTGGTTATGATTTGCACCATGTGTACGGTAGCCGCAAGCGCCGAGGCGGAGAAAACCAGCGGTAAGTATCTCAAGGACGTATACATAGCCACCGGCACAAAAGAGGAAGATGCCAATAAATGGCTGGAAAACAACGGCTGGGATGTCATCGGCAACCTCAACAAGGGCAAGAGCGACAGCACAGTCGCGGTCATGGGCATCAAGCGCACCTCAAACCCGAAAGAAGCCATCACCGACATCGCGGCGATGGATATGAAGGGCGGCTACAGCTTTGACGAGTACGAAGACCTCGTCAAGAAGAAGAAGGCGGACATCACCGAGTTCATCAACACCTTCCTCCCCGCGCTCAATGAATACCGTGCAAATTACAACGGCGAGGGAAGCGAGGGCGGCAAAAAGCGCGCGCAGATGGCGCACGATATCCTCAACAAGTTCTATGACGGCGATCCCAAAGACAGATATGCCGTGAACGATACCGGCAAGCCTCTGGGCGATCTGCTGCTGAACAAAACCAGCACCGAGCTGGGTGAAGAAGCGTACAAAAACCTTTCTGCCGAAGAAAAGCAGAACACCGCCGATTTCCAGCAGATAATCCTCGAGAGCTCCGGTCCCGCCGTCCTGATCGTCAAGAGGGCGCTCGCGCTCGCGACCGATACCGCAGAGGATTCCTGGCTCGACCGTCTGAACGGTATGACCGACTCAGAGCTGACGGATAATATCGAGAAGTACGTGCCCGAGGCTCAAGGGCGGAATCTCGCTCCCTCCGCGGCGATGAACCTTTTGGCGTCGCACTTTGAGGACTATTCCAAGAGACTCGCCGAGCAGTGGAAAGGCGTGCGTTCCGACATCCTCTGGTTCGAGCAGTACTGCGATGAAAACGAGCTTTGGAGCGATAAAGAGAACGCCGAGCTCGATGTCGATAAAACTCTGGAATATTTCAACTCCATGAAAGAAAATGACGAGAGCCGCTTCAATGAAGAGTTCGACCGTTTCTACAATGTTTATCTCTATTATAATAAGATCAAGGAAGTCACCTATGAAGGCGAATGGGGCGAAACGCTCTTCGAGTTCTTCCGTCCCGAGGATGAAGAGGCGGATTACAGCGAAGACTACGATAAGTTCGCTCCTCTGGCGGCGTCGCTTTCCGACGGTCAGCGCGTGGCGCTGGAGTTCATCGACCTTCGCACCATGCTGAAGATCGCTATGGACAGCGATTCGGTCACAGAATCCGACTTTCCTTCCGCAAGCGAGTTGTTCTCGGATGGTGAAGGCAATGAGATTCAGAGCGTCTCTATCTACACCGGTATCAACCGCGCCATCTTCCGCAAGGGCGTCGCGCTGACAAGCAAGGCGCTGCAGGAGAAGAGCATGGGCAAGGATCCCTATGAACAGATCTGGGGTACCGGAGGCATCGTCCAGATATCTTCCATTGTCGGCGTCGGAGTATCTGCTCTTACAGCATTCGCCGGTTTCGCCATGTACAGTAGAGCTACACGTATGCGGGATATCACTCAAATGCATATAGATGCCGGCAATGCCAGAGCTGCCGAGGCTATTAACGATGCTGCTTCCGGTGGTATTGATACTTCCAGTACTTCTGAGTTGGAACTCAGAAATGATGATATACTCAAAAATGTGAAAGCGGAATTGCAACCCGGTTCTGCGGAAGCAAAGCTTGCCACCGCCGGCAAATGGATCGCAGGCATCGGCGCCGCGCTGATGATAGCGTCGGCAGCTCTCATGATCTATCAGATGATAGTAGGAGATCAGCGTGAAATGACAATGATCCCGATGATGATCGTCGACAGAGCGGATATCGTCGAAGAAGAAAAAGATGAAAAAACCGGGGAAATGGTTATCAAGAACATAGACTTCAACCAGTTCCTGTATTATGAGGTAGTCAGGTGCAACCGTCAGGAGGTCGGCGTCTACAGCGGCGCGCAGAAAGGCGTGGAGGATTACGAGAAATGGGGCTGCGGCGACGCAGGCGACCTGAACGGCGACGTCGGTCTGCAGTGGCTCGCGATGTATGTGAACCGCTCCTCGACAAAGGGTAATCCGATACTCGCCGATTCGATCACGCTCGTAAGGAACGAGAAAGAAGAAGACTTCGGAAAAACGCCTGATACGCCCGCTAACTGCAACGCCTTCCTCCATATGTTCGGGTCTGTAAACCCGTTGAAGATCGACGATAAAAAATATTCCAACAATGATAGTGACAGAGGTCTTTTCCTTTTCTGGAAGGGCGATGAAAACGCGCTCACTGCCTCCACCTTCAGCGCGGGCAACCTCGC
>ONUI01000014.1 GCA_900320995.1 uncultured Eubacteriales bacterium | reverse complement strand
ACACTTTAACATTTATTGCGTTAAATTCCGCATAGCGGTGTTGTCGTCCTTGACATACGCCAGTATGCCTGCGTCCTCCGCCTTGCTCTGCGAAATTTCCGCTAACAAATTTGTTAAAGCGTTTAATGGATACTTAGTATTAATCAAACAGAACTACGCCCCAAACAGGTAAGGCTCTGCCATCTCAGCAGAGCCTTCGGTATATGAATAATCAATTGAAAATGTCAGTTTTCAACTGCTTTTGTCTGCAAATCAATAGCGGGCGCATCATCGCTCTGCACCTTTTTGAAACTTACGGGTGCTTTCTTACGATCTGAGGCAGGCGTTTTGAATTCCTCACGCATAACAAGCAGGAATAACACGGGAGTGACCGGGAAGGTAAAGTAAAACAGTCGGATCTCATCACCGCTCAGCACCAGCATGGTGCCGAAATTGTACATCAGCATTGACAATACCGGCAGGATCCGCTTCCATTCTGATTTCCGGGGCTTAAATCTGGCGAGCGCCGCCGTGATCAACAGCAGATTCATGGCGCCGACATACCAGAAGATCCACCTCATAAAGGTATTGAGACGATCAAAGATGAACGACACAACGCCCTTGGCGGTTTGGTCGCCGTGGTACTTGATATGATACTGATTGCCGACGACGCCGGGTCTGACGTCGCTCCAACAGGAATCGTCACCGGCACCGTATAGACCATGTCGGTCGCGCCGATCAAGCCGGCAAACGCCTCTTTCGGGGCTTCGGCAAAGCATTTGAACATATAGCCGATCACCTTCGGCGCGCCTGCCTCCGTGATCTTATGGTAGTTGGTACCGGGCACGAATTTCACGGTATTGAAATTGCCGATGACATAGTTGTTCGCCCATGTCTCAGGCGGCGCGACAGAATAGATGAACTGTTTGGTTTCCGCATCCAAGGCGTTCGGATTTTGCTTGGCGACTGTTCCGATCACGGAGACCGGTACGCCGAGCATCTCTTCCGCCCTGTCGCCGGGCTGTGTCACGTTCAGCGCGGCATACAGCGGTCCTTCGATCAGGACGATCGCCGCCGCGAAGCACACAGCGGTGATGATCGCCGCCTTGCGTTTGAGATACAGCAGCATGGCGATCAGCATGGGCAAGGTGAACAGGATCGCGTTGTGACGGAATACCGTCGCCAGCACCAGAACGATGATGACCGCGACGATATGACTGCGCTTTTTCAGCCATTCACCCTTGGTGAAATAGGCGTTCGCGGCATAGGACGCGGCAAGCAGCGTCATGATCGCGAACGGGATATCCTTCCACGGATAGACCGATATCGCCGCGGTGACGGGGCTGAGCAGGATAAACGCCAGTGACAGCGCCGCGTAAGGGATGTTGCTGTGACGCAGGATCGTATATGCCGCATAGGCGGCAGCGAAAGCGAACAGGATCAGCTGGAACAATACGACCGAGCCTGCCCATCCGCCGGTGAGCGTCAAAGGCAGCTTGAAGCCCAGCAGCGTATGCAAGACCGGATGCCAGTTGTTATACTCATCGGTCATCGCCTGTGCATACTGCGTGATAGAATCCGCCGAGAACGCGCCGGGATATTCCGCGGCATAGTAGAATCCGAACACCGCGGCGCTGATCACAAAGAACACCGAAAACCAGATGATCTTATTGCGCTTGGTCGTCAGAGTAACCTTATAGCGGATACTGAAACGGCGAAACAGACGGATCAGCGCCGGACACAGGATCAGCGCGCCGATCAACACGATAATATACAGCCATGCCTTCGTCGCGTCGGTCAACTGCGATAAATAGATATCGGCGCTGAGGATGAATTGAACATAGAGGATCAGGATGATTCCGGGGATTCCCTGTAAATATCGAAAGATCTTTTTCATTCTGCTATCGCTTTCAACAATTCTTCTGTCTTATCGGTATTTTCCCAACGAACGCCGAGCTCTTCGCGACCCATGTGACCGTATGCGGCTAAGGGCGCGTACTTCGTGTTCAGAAGATCCAGCGTGCGGATGATAGAAGCGGGACGCGCGTCAAACACCTTATTGACAGCGTCCGCGATCTGCTCGTTGGTATACTGCGAGGTGCCGAAGGTCTCGACCATGACCGAGACGGGCTTTGCGACGCCGATCGCATAGGCGAGCTGTACCTCCGCCTTCTTCGCGATACCCGCGGCAACGATATTCTTCGCGATATAGCGCGCGAAATACGCCGCGCTCCTGTCGACCTTAGTCGGATCCTTGCCGGAGAAAGCGCCGCCGCCGTGACGGGAGTAACCTCCGTAGGTGTCGACGATGATCTTTCTGCCGGTCAGACCGGAATCTCCCTCGGGACCGCCGACAACAAATCTGCCGGTGGGATTGACAAAGATCTTGGTGTCGTCATCCATCAGGCCTTCGGGGATGACGGGACGGATCACCTGCTCGATCAGATCCTCACGAATGGTCTCGAGCGGTGTATCGGCGTCGTGCTGTGTCGATACGACGACGGTATCCACACGCTTCGCCTGATCGCCGTCGTATTCGATGGTGACCTGCGTTTTGCCGTCGGGTCTGAGATAAGGCAGTGTGCCGTTCTTGCGCACTTCGGTCAGACGTTTCGCCAGCTTATGCGACAGTGAGATCGCCAGCGGCATCAGCTCGGGCGTTTCATCGCACGCGTAGCCGAACATCATGCCCTGATCGCCCGCGCCGAGCTGGTTCTCGGCAAGCGCCTCGCCGTCTTTGAGCTCAAACGATTCATTGACGCCCATCGCGATATCGGGACTTTGGCGATTGAGATAAATATTCACCTCGCAGGAATTGCCGTCAAAGGTTGCTTCTTTACTGTCGTAGCCGATATCACAGACAGCCTTGCGAATGACAGCCTCATAATCGACCTTCGCGGTCGTGGAGATCTCACCCATCACATTGATGCGATCGGTCGCCGCGGTGGTCTCACACGCGACATGCGCGTTTTTATCCTGCGCTAAGATCGCGTCGAGGATGGAATCGGAAACACGGTCACACACCTTGTCGGGATGACCCTCGGTGACGGATTCGGATGTAAAGAAATATGCCATAATATACCCCTTTTCTCTCAATATCAAAAAATCTACGAATCTCTTTTCAAAAGAACGATGTGACAGATCGTTATGAACTGAGCAGTCTGCTTTTGATAATCAATCGGTCGGGTCAAGACCCGCCCCTACAATTTGTAACAAAAAACTCCGTACGGCTTACCATACGGAGTGCTTAACTCATCTCTCGGTAATACCGCAGGATTTGGCACCTTACATACGCAGGTTGCCGGACTTCACAGGGCCTGTCCCTCAGTCGCTCTTGATAAGTGATCAGTTATTCAGCTTTCAAGATTATAATACCATCGACAGCATATGTCAAGGTATTACACATCATTATCGCGAAAAGCTACGCGATCTCCTCCAGAGAACAGCCGCAATCGATGGAATGCTTGACTCTGTCCTGCACCTCAGCGCGCTTTGCGTCGTTGAAGCGATCGACGGTACCGACCAGATAACCGGTGATACGGCGGATACGCTCGAAGGGAACGTTATCGTAGGTGTAGCTCATGTCGACATACTCACCGTCTACGGTGAAGGTCACGGAGGTGATCACCTTATCGGGATTCTTCTCCTTGAGCTGCTGTACATACGCGTTGATTTCTGCTTTTGAAAGGCTGCCGCCTGTGACTGTTACTGTCATGTTAAACTCCTCATTTCCTAAAGATTCTTTGATTTCAATACAATATATGCGGTAAAAACACACTTTATCTTGATCGCAATTAGAATGATAGCACAATATGTTGTGGTTTGCAAGTAACAAAAGGGTTTTTTCCAGTTACAAAGTTTTAACATATTTTGTACTTTATCCCGTTAGGGGCGCTATATATTGTATTGTACAGCATAAACGCATAATTATAATGCGTTATGAGAATAATAGAATATAAATATATATTCACCAATTTCGAAATTTTATGAATCCAAGGAGGGATGAAAATGATCGGCTTCATCATCGGGCTGATGCTCGGGGGCTTCTTCGGCGTCGTGATCATGGCGCTGATGCAGGTCGCGTCAGACGCGGATGACAAAATGGGTATGCGTCACGAGCGGTAACAGAATCAAATATGCACAACAAAGGAGCAGGAGCAGTCCGATCGGACTGCTCCTGACAATCATATTATGACAATTACTTATCTGTCACCATTTCCTTGACGGAGGTGGCGAGAGAAGCGATGTTCTGCATATCGGCAGGGATGATCAGCTTGGTTGCCTGACCGTCGGCTACCTTCGCGAGAGCCTCCAGAGATTTCAGGTCGATGACCTTTTCGCTGGGATCCGCCTCAGAGAGCATACGCAGCGCGTCGGCGTTCGCTTTCTGTACCGCTAAGATCGCCTGCGCTTCACCTTCCGCTTCACGGATCTTGGATTCCTTGATCGCATCTGCCTTCAGAATCGCGGATTCCTTCAAGCCCTCGGCTACGAGGATCTGAGAGCGCTTCTCACCCTCTGCGTCGAGGATACGGGCACGGCGCTCACGCTCTGCCTTCATCTGCTTTTCCATCGCGTCCTGGATCTCACGCGGAGGCAGGATGTTCTTGAGCTCTACGCGGATCACGCGGATGCCCCACGCGTCGGTAGCTTCATCAAGGATGATGCGGATCTTGTCGTTGATGGTGTCGCGTGAGGTCAGGGTAGAGTCGAGCTCCAAATCGCCGATGATATTACGCAGGGTGGTGGCGGTCAGATTCTCGATCGCGCTGAGCGGACGTTCCACGCCGTAGGTGTAGAGCTTGGGATCGGTGATCTCAAAATAAACGACGGTGTCGATCTGCATGGTGACATTATCGCGGGTGATGACCGGCTGGGGCGGGAAATCGACGACCTGCTCCTTGAGCGATACACGCTTAGAGATCCTGTCGATGAACGGTACCTTCAAGTGCAGACCCGTGCCCCATGTCTGATGATAAGCGCCGAGGCGCTCGATGACAAAGGCATGTGCCTGCGGTACGATCTTGATGTTGCGTGCTACGATGATGATCACGATCAGCGCGATCACAGCAATAACAATTAATGATACGATTGACATGATAGTTTCCTTTCTCCTTTTTAACTGCGGGCGTAGCCCAAATACTTGATTATCGGGAGGAGCGCAGTGGCGCTTAGCCAATCACAGGCTATGCCTGTTCTTGGAGCGCTGTTGCATGGGAATTGTAAGCCAAATCACAGATTTGGACAATTCCTCAAGCCCCTCCTATACTTTCTCGGGAGGAGCAAGCCCCTCCCCTACATATTTATATTTATGCTTTGGTCACGATCAGCTTGACGCCCTCGATCGCGGTAACGACGACGCGATCTCCCGGTTCGATCAACTGACCGTCGACGCTGCGAGCCGTCCACTTTTCGTTATCGACCTTGACAAGACCCTTGGCGTGATCGTTGTCGATCGCCTCCACCACAACGGCGGATTTGCCGATATAGCGGTCGGCGTTGGTCGCCTCGGGACGTTTTCGCTTGAGCTTTTTGACCAGCGGTCGGGTCACCGCCAGCGCGATCGCCGTGACGACGACGAACACGATCACCTGAATATAGATTTGATCCGTGAACAGCGAGGTGATACACGCCGCCGCGCTTCCGATCGCGAACCACACGGATACCAGCTGGACGGTACAAGCCTCTGTCACGCCCATGACAACGGCAATGACCAGCCATATGATCGTCATTGTACTCATAAACTACCTCCAAAAAAAGAATCCGAACGGCCCCATCAAGGGTCTGCGTTGCATGAACAGACGTCGCCTCGGCATATAGAACCGCGGCATCGGCGCAAACGGACCGTATCGCATCGGTCTGAACAGATTAAAGATCATGATCTTTGAATAACGCCTCCTTATTATCCTGTGTTTTTTCAACGGGAGAATTCTGTTTTTCGGCATGTTTACCGACAAAGAACGAAATGATCAGCATGACGAACAGCGGGATGAAGATCACCATCATCAGCCGATTTCCGGTGAAGATCGAGATCATCATCAATATGAAGGTGATCACACTCAGCACCGCGCTGATGGTCGTGAATGTGGATTTCTTCTGTGATCCGTACACATCCTTGTACTGGTTCGCGGAAGCCGCCACGGGTCTGTTTTTCATAAAATCGGTTTGATTGTTTTCCATCACTCTCACCTCTATTTCTGTGGATCGCCGATCACATTGATATACAACGCGTCGGCGTTCTGTTTATATCGATTTGCCATATGAGTATTCGCCATTACCGTCAACGCCGCGGCAAGCTTTTCGGAATCGGACGTCTTGACGCTGTCATCGAGAAATGCCGCTACTCTCTGCCCGATCTGATCAGGCGGGGCGGGATCCTCCGACAGCTCCCGCGCGATATCACAGAACAGGTCATACAACGCCTCTTCGGTGATGATATCGTCGCTTTCGTCATCGGCGTCGCCGTTGACATAGCGGAGCAAGCTGCCGACGCGGTCGATCTGCATACTCTCTCTGAGCTCCGAGATCAGCAGGATCCGCGCCAAATGGCGCTCCTTGTACTTCTTACCTACCGGATGCGGGACATAGCCGCGCTTGATCCAGTTCTGGATCGTCGACGGCTCCAGTCCGCTCAAGGTGCATACCTGACTGAGCGTTAAGCCGTCGGTCGCCCGGATCAGCGGGAGATATTCCGCTATCCTGCACGGACTTTGAACACTTGGATTATCTATCATCACGCGACCTCCTCTTTAAGTTTACATGATTATATCATAGGTTCACGTGACTGTCAATAGTTTTCATAAGATTATTTTTGGAAAATTTTTGAATAATACGATCGCCGATTCAGCATAGACTTTACGCTGATAACGGTAATGAAAAAGCCCGCCAATCATGACGGGCACAGTGCGTTTATTCAAAGGTTTTTTCGGTGATGACGGTATTATCGCCGTTGCGATAGACGACCTTCACCTTGGGATTCTCAACAACAACATAGGTTTTGAGCGTACCGGCAACAGAAGTAAAGGTGGAGCCCTTTTCCTCCAACGCCTTATCCAGTCCGGTTTTGAGTTCGGCAACGCCGTTCTCGTCATAGGTCTGTGTGAAGAGGTAGTCATACACCAGTGTATTATCGCCCTCCGCGTAGATCGACATCGACATTTCGTCGGACTTGTTGGATTCGATCGTGGAGTTGATCTGCGACTGGACGTCGGGACGATCCAGATACTCCTTGACGGTCGCGTACTGCTTACCGGAAGAGGAAGCGTTCGCGGATTGCGCAGCGTCAGTCTGTGAAGCGGCGGAAGAAGCCGGATCGGAAGCGGGTTCGGTATTATCCTGCTTGGGTGAGCAAGCGGCTAAGCCGACACATAACAGCGCAATAAGTAAAACACAGATGATTCTTTTCATGTGATCCTCCATTGATTGAAATTATTGATTACAGCGATAGTATATCACAGTTGCAAGGGAGATACAAGCTATTCTATGACAATACTAATGATAATCGAATCCGCTGTTCTCCCCTATCGGCTGATCCAGCAGCTCGGGATGGGCGCAGATATAATGAATGAGCTTTAGGCTGCGCGCGAAGTAGAAGCCGTCGCCGATACGCTCATCGAGCGTCGCGCCGATATCGCATACCTTGCGGATCTGCTTTGAGCCGTCGGGCATGAGGCGCTCTTCCTCGTGGATCGTACCGATCGTGACCATGACGCTGTTGGTGCCGTAGTTGTTCAGATGATGATAGACGGCGGGGCATTTGATCGAGCCGAGATTGGAGAGCAGGACGGTCGCGTAGTGCGGATCGCCCTCGGTCAGTGCCGCGGGATTCTTGCCCCAGAAATCGAGCCATCGCACGATCTTACAGATCAGCATAACGATCGGCCGCGGGAATGCCGCTACCTTATCGAGCAGATCGTCGACGCCCGCCTTTTGATTACCGCGTGAGCGAACCTTTTTGACCTTGTTGACGACCATCTGACTGACGTTGTCGACGGTGTCGGTATCCTTGGGGACAAAGAACAGAAGCGCTTCTTCCGCGTGATCCTCAAACGCCAGCTTCGCGACAAACGCGACGCTGATATCAAAGCGCTCATAGACGCGGCGTCCCTGCACAAAGCGGTTCATCAAGGGGCGTTCCCTGACCATCTTCGCGACTGCCGCGATCACGCAGTGGAAAAACGTGGTTTTCAGATCGGGGTGCTCCGCGTTCTTTCGCTCGACATACTTCATCATTTCGGTGACGTCGATCGTGTCATGCAGATACACCTCGCAGTCGGTACGCTTCGGCCACAGGCTCGCCATGATCGTCTGCATACCGGACACCTTGACGCGTCGGCCGTCGCGGCGATCGCCCCATCTTCTTTTATACTTGTTTTGATTCACAGCCATAGTCTTCCTCTGTTCTATTACTTATATCTCATACACCTTACCGCGCTTCAGCGCCGCGGCGGGGATACCGCTGCGCAGTAGTTTCGCGGTGAATTTCACCGTATCGATATGCCTCGTCATCGGCGGGAAGGTGTTGTCATAGTGATCCAGATAGATCCGTTTCGGTTGGAGCTTATTGATGATCGGCACCGCCGTGCGCGCGGGATCGGACGTTCCCTGAAACGGCAGGATCAGCACATCGGCGCCGGTCGGGTACGCGGTATTGATATCCAGCCCCATACTGCCGAGCAGCTGGATCCGCTTGCCCTCCGCTTCGATCTCATAAAAGAGCGTCTCGCCGTTCTCCGCGTACAGGCGGTTGAGCTTGATCAGCTCATACAGGCGCTTGGGATACAGAAAGGTATCCCACTTGAATATGGTCTTGAGCATGATACCCAGATCAAAGCGGCAGTGTCTGCCCTGATAGACGCGGATGGTAAAGTTGCCGAGCTGAAAGGTCGCGCCGGGGATAATCACCCGGAGCTGTTCGCGCTCCATACCGCGTTTCATCAAGGTCTTACAAGGAGCGCTCGTGGCGTAGATCAAGGTATCGGAATTATGATACAATCTCGGGATGTCGAGGATATGATCAAAGTGTCCGTGCGTCACCAGAACGGAGTCCGCGGTGCGGTATTTGACCGCGTGCAGTTTTCTGCGGCAGGTCGTCTCATGCAGAGGGATGGTCAAAAAGGGATCGAACGCGATCCGATAGCCCTCGGATTCAAGCAGGATCGACGCGGTGCCGTGCCAGCTCAGTTTCATGCTTTTGCCTCCTCTTCAGAGTTTGCTTCTTCTTCCAGCTTACGATAAGCGACCTTGCCGACCAGCGTCTTGGGCAGCTCGTCACGGAAGATGATCTCTTTGGGTAACGCGTACTTCGCGATATGCAGTTCAAGCTCATCCATGATCTTCTGTTTCAGCGCGTCCGTCGGCACGATGCCGTCGTGCAGGACGATATAGGCGCGTACCCGCTGCATACGGCGGGGATCCTTAACGCCGATAACACAGCTGTACGCCACTTCATCCACGCCGTCGATCACATTCTCGATCGAACCGGGATAGACGTTATAGCCGTTGGTAATGATCATGCGCTTGATACGCTGTTTGAAATAGACGTAACCGTCCTCGTCCATGTAGCCGAGGTCGCCGGTATAAAGCCAAATGTTGCCGTCGGCGAGTCGGCGCAGGGTCTTTGCGGTCTCTTCGGGATTTTTCAGATAGCCCTTCATCAGGGTCGGACCGCGCAGGATGATCTCGCCCTCTTCACCATAGGGTAAAACATCGTCGGTACCGGGTCGGACGATCTGATAGACCATATCGGGGAACGGCAGTCCGATGCTGTTCTCACGATATTCATCGGTCGGGGTCAGACAGCTCGCAGTGACACATTCGGTCAGCCCGTAGCCCTCGCGCACCTGGATATGGGCGTTGTGCTCATGCAAAAATGCATCGATTTTACGCTTGAGCTCGACGGAAAGGGAATCGCCGCCGCAGAACATACCGAGCAGATAGGACAAATCTTTTCCCTCCAGCTCAGGCAGATGTAACAGCGCTTCAAAAATCGTGGGGACGCCGGCAATAAAATTCGGCTTTTTCTGCAGCAGTGCCTTGGCATAGGTATGTTTATTGAAGGTCGGCATCAGCATGCACAACGCGCCGAACACCAGACCGACATGGATGTTGATCCCCAACCCGAAGCCGTGGAACATCGGCATACAGCTGAGCAGCTTCATACCGCGCTTGGTGTCAAAGTTCAGCGCCTCAAAGCCCTGCATCGCCAATGCGTTGAAGTTGAAATCGGTCAGACAGATCCCCTTGGGCTGTCCCGAGGTACCGCCGCTGTAGAGGATGACCGAGGTGCGATCCTGTTCAAAAGGTTCTTTTCCTACGGACTCGATCCGATCCGCGCCCTTGAGAAAGTCCTGATAGAGCATCCCGTAATCGGTGTTCGGGTATTTCATATAATCCTTGCCCTTTTTAACAAAATAGGCAACGGACAGAAAGAAGGGCAGTTCATCCTGCATGCGGCAGATGATCGCCTTCACGGGATGATCGGCGTTGTCGATCGCGTTCTGGACGGTCTCGCAAAACAGGTCGATCGTGACGATCACTTTGCTCTCGCTGAGGTTCAGATAGTAGGTGATCTCATTCTGCGCGGACTGGGGATGGATCATGTTAGCAATCGCGCCGATCCGGTTCAGCGCGTAAAAGCACTCCACGGTCTGCGGCGTGTTCGGCATACACAGCGTCACCGCGTCACCCTTTCGGATACCCAGCGCCCAAAACGCCTTGGCACAGCGCTCGATGCGCCGGATCAGCTCTCCGTAGGTGATCAGCCTGCCGTAGAACTCCAAAGCGTTATCCTTCGGATTGATATTGGCACAATTCTCCACCATCTGATACATCGTCAGACGGGGATAATCGATTTGATACGTTTCACTCATGTATTTGCCTCTTTGCATTTGACGTTAACAGCTATATGATAAACAAAATTTGAAATAATGTCAATCAATTCGCCACAATCCGATATCGAAAAGTCCCTTTGCTTGACTTATCCGAGGGAAAGTATTATTATGTAAAAGTCGAACACTATCAATCTGATTCGGCATGAAAGGACTATTATTATGAAACTCGACCCGATTGTAATATCGCTGCTGGATACCGATCTGTATAAATTCAATATGGATCAGGTCATCTTCCATAAGCATACCGACCTGTGCGGCAAATACTATTTTAAATGCCGCAACAAGGACGTCAAATTCACACAGGAGATGCTCGACGAGATCAACTCCCAGATCGACCATTTGTGTACCCTGCGATTCAGAAAGGATGAGCTGGATTATCTGCGCTCCATCCGCTTCATCAAAAACGACTATGTGGAATTCCTGCGCTTATGGCGCCCGATCCGCGAGTATGTCACCACCTCGCTGAGCAAGGACGGCGAGCTGGAGATCATCATAGACGGTCCCCTCTTCTCGGCGATGCAGTTCGAGATCCACCTGCTCGAGATCGTCAACGAGGTCTACTTCCGCATGTCATACGATTATGACAAGCTGTTAAAATCCGCCGAGGAAAAGCTCAGCGCGAAGATCGAGGCGCTGAACAACGGCACCTATACCTTCAAATTTGCCGAATTCGGATGCCGCAGACGACTCTCGCGCGAGTGGCAGGACGTCGTAGTGCGCCGACTGTCCACCGAGACAGATAAATGTATCGGCACCTCCAACGTCTACCTCGCGATGAAATACAACCTGACCCCCATCGGCACCTACGCGCATGAGTTCGTGCAGATGTATCAGGGCATCGACCGCTATCCCCTCGCCTACACCAACCACTACGCGATGCGTGACTGGTATGACGAGTATGACGGCGACAACGGTACCGCCCTGACCGACACCATCACCACCGATCTGTTTTTGATGGACTTCAACCGCTCCAATGTCAACAACTACAACGGTGTGCGCCATGACTCCGGCGATCCGTATGAATGGGGTGAGAAGATCATACGCCACTACGAAAGCTACGGCGTCGATCCCAGAACAAAGCTGCTGCTGTTCTCCGACAGTCTGAACTTTGACCGCGCGCAAAAGCTCTTTGACTACTTTAAGGACAGAGCGAAGGTCAGCTTCGGCATCGGCACCTACTGCTCCAACGATACCTGCGTCGATCCGCTCAACATCGTCATCAAGCTGCAGTATGTCAACGGAAAGCCCGTCGCGAAGCTCAGCGACAATCCCGAGAAGAGCATGTGCCACGACGCGGATTATCTCAAATACCTCAAGCGCTCCGTCGCCTTCCGCCTGAAAAGAGAAACATTGTGATCGGTTGAATCTACCACAGCATGAACGCCTCGCAATGACGAGGATAATAGGTTGAGATCGCCACGGCATGAATGCCTCGCAATGACGAGGATAATAGGTTGAGATTGCCACGGCATGAACGCCTCGCAATGACGATCGTATACAGATGAAAACCCCGCCGTTCGGCGGGGTTCGTTTTATTTCTCTCTCAGTTTTGTTTTCACTGCCGTATCCAACTCATAAGGGTTGGATTTTATCGCCAGATATCGCTGGATCGCGGTCGCGTCGGTGATTGAAAGCTCGTTACCGGTCACAGCGGCACGAATCGCCATATGACCGTCGGCATCCGGCACGGGAAGTTCGCCCAGAGCGCGCTGGATCGTCGTCGCGTCGAGCACATCCAAAGCGCCGTTGCCGTCGGCGTCACCGCGCAGATACTCATAGCTGAACAGATCATAATAATCAAACAGCCACGAATTGCGCTCATTGAGCCAGTTCTTAAGGAAATCGAGGTTGAGCTGATAGGTCGCGAGAGGCGGCTTCTGATAGTTATACCAATGCCTCGAGACTCTCCACACCGTCCAGTTGCGGTCAAAGATATCCTTGGATTCATTGCTCCATGTATCCAAAAGACCGTTCTCGGCAAAGAGGCTCACCATGTAATCATAGTTCTCCTCATACGCTTTTTTGACCTCATCGACAAACCAGCTCTTTCTGCCGATATACTTGTAGAAGTTCTTGGTATCCTGCAGAATACCGTCCGTCTTCGCGGTGTTTCTGGCGTGAGCCGAAACGAGATCGGCATTCGTATTGCCGGTGGACATATCGTAATCCCACGCGGGACCCGCATAGAGCTTGCCGTCCTTATAGAAGAAGAACACTGAGCTCTCGTCAAAGTCCATGGTTTTGAAGAATTCGTTGAGCAGATAGAAGTTGACGAAGGACGGGACATCAATCACTTCTTCGATCTCTTCCCTGCTGCCGTTCCTCATCGTATTAGTGACAGCGGTCAAGGTTTCGGTGATGTAATTGAGCTGATCCTCATCCGGCTCGTCGGGATCACTCGCGATAAAGCGCAGACCGTCAACCGTAAAATAGGTCACGTCCGGTTCCAGACGCGTCCTCTCATACTCGATCAAAAAGTCCTTTTTGCCGTCGTTGGACTCGATGTCGATATTGACGCGCTCCTTACCCTCCTGGACCGGTTCGACGAGCTCATAACAGCCGCGGTAGGAACCGTCGAGAAACACCTCGACAAAGCGGTGCTCGGAGGTATATGGTAAGCCGAGATGGTGAGCAAACTCAAATGCCATATAATTGCGCAGCATCGTGGGGTCAAACGTGTTCGCGAGCAGCACCCACTTTTTGCCCTTACCCATTCCGAGAACATCCTTTTTCTTCTCGAATTTGAAGGTGTAGGCTTTCTTACCGATCGCCGCCATCGCGGAAGTGTTGCCGCGCACCTTGAAGGTACAGCTGTCGCTGAGCACCGAACCATCCGTATCGGTGATACTGACAGACGCGTTCTGATAGCCGTCCTCTTTTTGCAGGGTGGTACCGTTGCCGTTTTCGATCGTCACAACAATGCGGGGTACGATGACGGGATCATCAAGCGTCACACCGGTCGAAGCCAGATCGGCATCGGCTTTGGCAAATCCACCGGCAGCATATGCCGCGACATCGGGCACGACGGGTTCGGGCTCACCGGAAAACAATGTGTCTTTGGCAGACGCGTGGAACACCGCCAAAGATGTTATCATCATCAAGCATAAAATCAGTGATATAAATCTTTTCATATAATGATCTCTCTTACCTCTTTTTTGAAAATTACCGCTATAGCATCATAGGTCCGCCAATGGCTGCAAGCGGTTATTTCTTTTTGAATATTCGCTTAAAACGAAAGATAACGCGTTTAAGCGGCATAAAGCCGCAATAGAGGTGCGCGTAGATTCGGTTCTTGGTGCTGTACACCGAGATGGTCTCTCCGTTGCGGATGATATCGGTCAGCACGCCGATAATATGCCTGTCGGTGATGCCCGACTCTGTTCCCACGCGATTATCGCCGCAGATCAGATAATCATCCTTGCGCACCTTGAGGATACGGTGCAGGACATACTGACCGCTGTCGCGCTTATAGAGCGGGATATCCAGCCGCTTCAGCGGCAGCTCGGGTCGTTTGATGACCAGCAGATCACGCGGTTTGATCAGCGGATACATGCTGTCACCGACGTTGGTGTAAATGAGCGTCCCTTTTTCGGCGAGCACCTCTTCAAAGGTCGATTTACTCATCGAGTGCTCCGATCGTGCGCAGCTTTGCGATCACATCGGCGATATCAGCGCGCATATCGGCTTCATCACCATCATATTTTTCTTTTAAAGCAATAAGAATTTGTTCTTCCGTTGTATCTTCCGCCAAACAATTCAATATCGTATCCACCGTTTTGTTGCCCTGCACCAGACCGTGAAAGTCAGCCTCAGCAGTCGGCACCAAAAGGGTCTCATCTCCGACATTGTGTACAATAAACTCTTTTTTCAGTTTCATTCCGTCACATCTCCGAGCATAATATGCTACTATCATACATGATATGATAAATATTTACAAGTCTTTTCACTGTTTTGGTCAGTTCAGGACTGCAACGCCGATCGATAAAAGCGCAGGATCGATTGGATATACTCGTGATCGAGCATATTGCTTTGATCGAGATCAACAGGCGTATCATCCTTGTGCGACAGTCGATAGCTGAGCGCTTTCTTTGACAGCCACATGCCGGTGTGACCGCTGCGGAGGGTTTCCTCACACAGGTTGATGCTGACGTTCGTCTGTTTGGACTCGCCGAGCGCCGCACTCAGGCGTTGGGATCGCGGTACACGCTCATCATCCGCGCCCTCGTATACGGCTACAGGCGTCGACACGCTGTTGATGCACGCGGAGGCTGTTTGACAATCGCCGAACATCAGCTGATTTTCCAAAAGCAAAAACGGATATTCCACATCGGCGAGGATCCCGACATAGGATCGCGCGGAATCCCGCATCAGCTGTACGGGATGGTCAAAGCCCGAAATGATGACCGCCGCCTTGACCCGATCGTCATCCAGACAGGTCGCCGCCGCGTATCCTCCCGCGGAATGACCGTATAACAGGATGGGCAGCTTTGATAATCGATCATCATCGGCAGTGTAGCGAAGCGCCGCGCGCAGATCCAAAGCGGGTTGAGATAAGCCGCCCTTACCGCTGCCCTCGCTCTCCCCTACACCGGTCGCGTCATAGCATAATACGGCGTAACCGCTTTTGACGAATTCTTTCATCTCAGGTAGATGAGATGAGCCGCCGTCACCGATGCCCGCCGCAATCACAACAAGTGCTTGGGGATCATCGGGCGCAAAGCAATAGCCGATCAGGGTGTTGCTGCCGGAGGGGAAGCTGACCCGTTGATAGGAATAACCATCCGATTCCATCTGTGAATAAGAATAGGCGAATTCACTCGGCGTATCGCTGCGCGGGAACGCCGTATGGAAGAAGATCACGGTCACCGCCATGGAAAGCACAGAGAATGAGAGGATAAAGATCAAAAGAGCAGAAAGCACCCGTTTCACATATTTTTTTCGTTTCATATGTAATACTAGTTTTCAATAAAAACCAGACATTCTTCTTTCTATTGAAAACCGGTATATAACACTCCTCTCTGTATCATATCCTTACCCTGCTGTAATATGCGCAAAAAGCAAAAACCGGGGACAAAGAATTGCCCCCGGAGATCTTCAATTAATAGTAATAATAGGCACTGCCGGCAGCGGCGATCACAACGATCAGCCATATGGTAAAGAAAACCGTGAGTACGATACCCAGTACAAAACCGACCGTACCCAAGATGCGTCCAACCTTTGCGCGGCCGACCAGCGGATAACTCATCATATATGTCTTAGCCTTGCTTCTCGCGATAGCGCCGAAGATGATACCGAGGAAAGACAGATAGAAAGATGAACCGAACGCGATCGCCAGAATACCGAAGATCAGGCAGGACTTGGACTGCGCGCGCTCATTGGGATCCTCTACGACTGCACCGGTGTTGTACTGCGGTGCGTAAGGAGGCTGACCGTACTGAGGCTGCTGTGCATAATACTGAGGCTGTTCGGGCTGTGCATACTGCTGCTGAACAGGCTGTGCATACTGCTGCTGAACAGGCTGTGCGTACTGCGGCTGCGCCGGCTGTGCGTACTGCGGCTGATCGGGCTGAGCGTACATCGGCTGTGCAGGCTGCGCGTACTGCGCCTGGTCGGGCTGAGCGTACACCGGCTGAACAGGCTGTTCTGTCTGAGGACGGATATCCTCGACGGGCTGTCCGGCAACGGCAGCATCATTGGCAGCACCGCATACACCGCAAAACTTTGCGTCGGGAGAAAGTTCGTTTCCGCATTGTTTACAAATCATGAGTAACCTCCTGAAAGTATTGATCGGATAAGGTACAGGAATGATCCGATACCGGTATTAATCCGATTTATGTATTTTTAACGATAGTATTATATATCCAAACGGTCAAAAAAGTCAATAACAGTTTCGTCATATCTTTCGGGGGCGTTGATACGCACGCGCGAATGAGCGCCCTTTTCGAACCAGACCAGCTTCTTCTCGCTTGTACAGCGATCATAAACCTGCTGTACCTCAGACGGCAGAGAAAAAACATCCTCCTTGCTGTGCAGGAAAAGGATCGGTTTTTTGAGCTGATCGATCCGATACAAGGGTCCGTCATGCACGACGTCGGCACCCGCGAAGATACGGATGTACAGCGTCACGAGGAAGGTCGCGGGCTGAACGGGATGATGACCGTCGATCAGATGATTGACAAAGGAATCCTTGAAGGTGGTGAACATCCCTTCCGCCGCCATCGCCTTGAAGTAATCGGGACAGTCGGGCGAGCAAAGCGCGAACAATCCGACACACGATCCGATGCAGATGCCGTGGATCACGATGCTTTTTTGATGAAAGCGATCATGGAGCAATTCGCCCCAGCGCAGGATATCGCGATATTCCTTGGCGCCGAGTGACAGATACTTGCCCTCGGACAGTCCATGGGCACGGTTGTCGATCACGAGGATGTTATAGCCGAGTCGACGGTACGGCTCCGCGAAATAATAGGAGTACAACAGCGATTCCATGCGCCCAGCGATAATGATCACCGAGGTGTCGGAACCGAAGTCGAAATATTCTCCGACCAGCTTGAGCCCGTCGCTGACGACCTCGACCGGCAGTTTTTGTGAATGATACTGCTTCTCCCACTCAATGCTGATATCAAACATCCTCTTATATTCCTCGTCATCGTATGATGACCGCGATAACGATCCAAATCCAAATTGGCATAATCTCTCCTTAGGCTAAGCCGATGATCCAGTGATAGATCTCCTGACCGCCGTCGATACATTCAAAGTCCATCAACGGATAGCGGGTAGAGAGGCTCTTGCACAGCTCATCTCCCCTATCCTCGTCAACACCCGTTCCGCGAAAGATCACACAGGTCTCTTTCTCGTCGATATCCTCGATGGCGGCAATCGCGTCGAGGATGGTTTTGGCATAATCGGAACCGACGCTGACGATCTCACCGTCGAGCAGCGCGATCTCGTCGCCCTTGCGGCAGCTGATCTGATGATAGCTGTAATCGCGTGAGGCGACCGTCTGGCTGACGGTGGCGATATTCTCGATACCGCTCTTCATCTGTGAAACACGGAACGGCGCGTCATCGCTGTCCGGAACATCCATCGCCATCGCAAAGTAGCCCTGCGCGACGCTTCCGGATTCGATCACGGTGATATGGCGGCGTTTGGAAAGCTCGACCGCCTGATGCGCGGCGAGGATGATATTGGGATTGTTCGGCAGGATCACGATCTCGTCGGCATCGAGCTCATCGAACGCCTCTAAAAACTCCGCCGAGGAGGTATTCATCGTGGTACCGCCGTCGATGACGATATCACAGCCGAAATCCTCAAACAGCTTTTTCATTCCCTCACCGTTGACGACCGCGATCACCGCGAGCGCCTTGTGTTCCTTCTTCTTCGCGATCTCCAGATCATGCTCGTTGTGCTGTACCTGCATATTTTCCATCTTGAAGGTCAAAAACTCGCCGTACTGCTGTGCGAAGGCGATCACCTTGGCGGGATAGAGCGTATGGATATGCACCTTGACGCGCATACCGTTGACAACGACCGCGATCGAATTACCGAAGAAACGCAGCTCCGAGATAAAGCTCTGTTTGTCGAACTCCTGTCGGTAGCGGGGATTGGTCAGGCGCTGGAGAATGAACTCCGTGCAGTAGCCGTCCGAAAACTCGGAGGTCTCATTGAACAGCGACAGATCGACCAAGGGCTGGTGCGTTATCGGCGCGGGCACCTCAACAGGGTCGATGACCTCGCCGTACAGGCACTTGAGCATACCCTCGGTGATCAGGATAAAGCCGTAGGCGCCGCTGTCGACCACGCCTGCTTCCTTGAGCACGCTGAGCATCTCGGGCGTATAGGACAGGGTCTTGCGCATCTCGGCGATATACATCGACAGGATGCTTTCGATCGAGGAGTTGCGCGTGATCTGGGTGCGGATATGCTCGATACCCTCCCGCGCGACGGACAGGATCGTACCCTCGACCGGATGCACGACCGCCTCATATGCGGTGCGATAGCCGCGGATCAGTCCCGCTCGCAGCTCACCCGGTCCGATGATCGGCGTGCGTACCAGCTCATCCGCAAGGCCGCGGTAAAACTGCGACAGGATCACGCCGGAATTCCCGCGCGCGCCGAGCAGCATACCGTCGGAAAGACTGCGCAGATAGGCGCCGGCGTGTTCATCGGATTTCGCGTAGCGGATCCCGTTGCCGAGGGTCAGCGCCATATTGGTGCCGGTATCACCGTCGGGAACGGGAAACACATTGAGGCGATTGACCTCTTCCTCATGCTGTTGGAGGTACGCGAGCCCGTTATTCATCATTTTTTCCAGATGGATTCCGTTGATTCTTCTCATAGACATTCCTTATAAACAGGGTTCATGGACGCGATAACTTATTTTCCTTCGGAAATAAACTGTTCGATCAGGGCGCGTTCGGTGCTCAGATCATCGGAGATCGGTTTGCCGACATAATACGCCGCCATCAGTCCGGGGCCGACGTTGATACCGCAGAACGGATACACATCATTGATATAAACCGCCTTGGGGTGGAATTTGTCTTCGATCATCTTCTTATATACCTCCGCCTGCGGATAACGGCAGGACTGGGCGATGAAGATCACCTGATCCTCGGGATTCTCGATGGTGGCTTCGATATACTTCAACAGAACAGCATAAGCCGCCTTAGCGCCCTTTGCCTTACCGAGCACAGTGGTCATGCCGCCGGAATCGAATTCACCGATCGGCTTGATACCCGCGAGGGTACCGAAGAACGCCTTGGGATGCGTCAGTCTGCCCTTCTTGGCGACAAAGCTCAGATCATCCAGCCATCCCGCCTGATGGAAGCGATTCTTATTCTGCTCCAAATAATCGCACACCTCTTCAAAGCTCTTGCCCTCACTGCGGAGCATCGCCGCGTGCACGACCATCAAACCAAAACCGGGACCGTAGCGCATGGAGTCGACCAGTCGGATCTCGGCGTCGGGGTATTGATCAAGGATATTTTTACGAGCAGTGGTCGCAAAGTCGAGCGAGCCGGACATCGCACTCGAGATGGTGATGCAGATAATGGGCTTACCGTCTTTCACATAAGCCGTAAACGCCTTTTCATATTCCGCCGTGTTCGGGGGCGCGGTAGCGAAATCGGACGGATTCTTTTTCAGATCCGCGTAAAACTCCTCACGGGTCACATCCTTCCATTCCATAAAGCTGGGAACGTCGCCCTTACCGGGCAGGACAAGGTGTCCGTCGATGATCTTGATATCATACTTTTTCTGGAATTCGGCGGAGAGGTCACAGCCGGCGTCCGCCATCAAAATAAAATCGTTCATAAGAGTCTCCTTTGTATTGGCAGATAGAGAAATCTATCGGATGATCGATCTTATGAGATCGTCACAGTCTGATTGAATTAAAAATATGCTTGAAGAAAATCCGTCATCGCCGTCGTCACCTGTAGTTCATTGGTGCAAAAGGCGGTCGTGTGACCCGCGCCTTCGACGACGACAAACTTCTTTTCTGAGGAACAGGCCTCATAGTTTTTACGTCCCTCTTCCAGAGATACGGTGGGATCTGCCGTTCCGTGGAAAAAGAGGATCGGTTTTTTGGCGTGCCGCAAATGATCCGTCGTCTTCTCGCGGATATCGATCTTCTGCTCCTTTTGGCAGAGCCATCGGATATACGGGATCAACAGCGGCGGCAGGTGCATACGCTTCGCGTCGCTCAAAAGCTGGTTTTCCGCGGAAATAAAGCCGCAGTCGATCATCATGCACGGCACACGCTCCTCTGTCAGCGTGTCGGAGAGATACGCGAGCGTAGAGCCGCCCATCGACGTACCGTACAGCAAAACACGCTGTTTGCCGTCTCGCTTCAACACCTCATCGAGCCATACCGCGACGTCGTCCTTTTCACGCAGACCCATTCCGCAGCGATCTCCGCCGCTGCAACCGTGGGCGCGCTGATAGATCACCAGCACGTTAAAGCCCTGATCACAGAACCACCGCGCGGGCGATACCAGATTGACATAAGGATCGGCATTGAAGCCGTGTACCATGATCACGGTGCGGTCACTGCCGTTATCATACAGATCGCCGCACAGCATTACGCCGTCCTTCGCTTTCACCTGTACGCGTTCATATCCCCGATCACGCAGATAACGATAATCGCGCAGCATGCGCTCCTTGAACGGTTCGATCGCGGGCTTGCTGAGCTTTTCATCATCAAGCGGCAACACACGATGTCTGCCGAAGATCGAGCGATAACACACGATGCCGGGCGCGATCCAGAAGATGATCAAAAGCAAAATGACGGCAAGAACAATATAGAGTAGAATCATAAACTTTCCTTGTTTTCATGAAAGCGCATCCATTTGCGGCGCACCTCCATCTCCTGTTCGGATATCTTTTTGCCGAACACGATTTCGTTAACAAAATGCTCGCAGTTGTTGTGGATCAGATTATAGCCGCCTTCGCCGATCCGCGCTCGCGCGGCGGATACAGTCTTGTCGGGGCTTTGGCGCTTGCGTTTTTCTTTTAACGTCAGCTGCGCGACTTCAACCGGATTTCCGCAGGAAAAGACGTCGATATCGGTAGCGAGCACCTTGATATCCCGCTGATTCTTCAGATTCTCCGCTGTCGGCGGCAGTCCGAACGCGATCACCTCATCCTCCGAAGCAAAGATCCCGTAGTGATAAACGGAACCCAGCTTGACGCGGATGATGTCGCCGTACTGACACTCACGATATACCCACTTCATTTAAGCCTTGCCTCGATATAACTGACGACGTCGCCGATGGTTTCAAAGTCATTCATCGACACATTGTCGAACACGATACCGAAACTCTCTTCGATGGCGATCACCATGTAGAGCACCGATACCGAATTAAAGCCCAGGTCGGTGACGAGTTTGGTGCTCTCGTCACATTTTTCGATCACAGCCTGGTTCTTATTGTCGGCAAAAAGCAAAATCTCTTTCAGCTTTTCATAAATCTCTGCTCTGCTCAGCATTTTTTGTACCTCTTTATCTTCATACTGGGAGTACGTTCAAAATCGGAATCACGGATGATGATGCGTGACACCCGCTGGAACGTCGGCAACGTGTTGTTGATCTTTTCGAGCTCAGCAGTCAGGTGCTGTCCGACGTTTTCAATACCGAGTCGGACGATCTCCGGCATACGGGGCACGACCTCAAGCGCCAAGATATGAGCGCCGTTCTCAGTCACATCCTCATACACCTGCGCGTCCTGTATCAGGCTCAGTTCCAAGAACTTGACCTCCAACTCTGCGGGAGAGATATTCTCGCCGGAGGGCAGAACGATGATCTCTTTGATACGGCCGGTGATATAGAGGAAACCGTCCTCGTCGATCCGAACCAGATCGCCGGTGCGGAATTCGCCGTCGACGATCTTGTACTCCTGATTCGGATACATCAAGCCGACGGATTCGGGCTTGGTGAGATACGCGGGATTACCGGACACCAGATTGGCGCTTTCGGTCAAGCCGTAGCCCGGCAACAGCATGATATCGAATTCCTTTTTGTATTCCTTGATCAAATAAGGCGGTACCGGCGCAGCGCCGCAAATGATGGCCTTGAGCGAATCGCCGAGCATATTCTTTTTAAACTTTTTGGAAAGGTTCAGCGCCATTTCCGCCAGCGCGGGAACCGCTACCAGAATGGTCGGGCGGAACATCGCGATATCGCGGAACATATCTTTATTGTTGCGGCAGATGAACAATGTGGAGCCGGTATAGAGCGAAGTGGTCAGGTTGCGGATCAAGCCGAACACATGGGATAAGGGCAGGATCAGCAAATAGCGCTGGTTGAACACATCACGATAGCCGTAGCAGCCGTTCACCGTGCCCTGCATGACAGCGGCGTTAGTGAGCAGCGCGCCCTTGCTTTTGCCGGTCGTACCGCCGGTGAACATGATGACGCACGGCGTATCACCCGAGGGGAACACCATTTCAGTCGCGGTATCGCCCTGTGTATCGGACGAGATCAGCGCCACATCGGGGCGCTTTGACGCTGTGATCGCCGTATTCTCGCTCAACGACGGATGATAGATGATCGCATCCAGCGCGTACTTCATCGTACAGCCGAACACCGTCATGTTGTCGAGCTGAGCGGGCAGGATCACGGCGGTATAGCCGAGTGTCGTCACCGCCAAAAACGCGCGAACAAAATCATAGGAGTTCGGGCAATAGACGCCGACGCGCAAACTTTTGTCATCATCGCTTTTGATGACCGTGCGCAGGCGGCTGACGTCCGCTTCGATATCAGCATAGGTATAGCGTTTACCGTCATCCTCGATCGCAACGACGTCGGGATAAGCGGTTACGGAATCCCGCCACATCTCGGACACGCTGTCTTTGTCAACGATGCGGTCGAACTGCTCGGGATCGGTATATTGTTTGAAGATTTCCTTAGTCGGACTAAACATGATTTCCTCCGTTCTTATTTATATCTTTATATCGGTTGAGATTGCCGCGGGGATAAACACGCGTGTTTACCCCTCGCAATGACTTTTTTATATCAAACGATCAGCGCTGAAAGGCGATCGCTTTGAGTTCGTTTTCTTTTTCAAACAGGCGGTTGGTGATCGCTTCGATATCGGACATCGACGGACGACCCGCGTACAGCTTGTTGATATCGATCGGCTCGCCGATGACGACGCGCAGTCTAGCTGAGCGAGGCTTATGCTCGCGCACATAGATGGGTACGATCGGCACCTTGGCGCGCATGGACATCAGCACCATGCCGCTTTTGAATTGGCGCATCTCGCCGGAGCCGTCGTTGATATGGCCCTCCGGAAACATCGAAACCAGATCGCCGCCGGTCAGATGATCGTTGATGACCTTCATCGTCTGAAAGCCGGTGTTCTTTGTATCGATCGGGATGCACATGACGCGATCCAAAAACCACTTTGCCTTGGTATCGTAAAACTCTTGATTGATGATAAAATGATGGCGGCGGTACCAGATCGCCAGCATCACATAGACGGGATCAAAGAAGCAGTTGTGGTTGGAAATGACCAGCGCGCCGCCTTTGATCTTCTGTTTTGCCGTTTCGTTCTCATATAGGATCTTCGGTCGGTACCACAACAGCGTCGGGAGCGCTCCCGTCACTCTGACAAAATCGACAAAGAAGTATTTGAGAGAAAACAGCTTTGCTTTATTCGGTTGATTGTTCATGCAGTAATTTTCCTAAACTAATGGTTTTGTTCCTCATCAGATCGGTCAGCGCGGCGATATTCTCTTTATCGCTCAGCGCGGGATCAGCGACCTGTGAGGGAATGATCGGCGTTCCGATGATCACGCGGGCACGCTCTTTGAAATTGAAGTACGAACCGTTGGTCACCATCGGGATGATCGGCGTATCGGTCATCAGCGCGAGATACGCCGCGCCGGTCTTGAACGGCAGCGGTCGGGGTTCATCCTTACGCGGCAATCTGCCCTCGGGACAGATACCGATCACCCCGCCCTTACCTAAGATCTTCTCACACTTAGCCATAAAGGCAAAATCGTGGGAATCGCGGTCGACATAGATACCGCCGAGCATTTTCAGGAAGGTTCCCAGAACCGGCTTCTTCATCACAAGCTCCGACATCTGGAACCGCAGGGTACGTCCGAAAAAGACGAACATCGCGACTGGATAATCGTAGACGGACAGGTGGTTCGAGATGACGATCGCTTTTCCCTTGATACGGCGGGATTGCACCGTCTTATCCTCATAATATATCTTCTTGCGAAAACACAGGAGCTGGATCGGCCAGCCCGTGAACTTCACAAACCAATTAAACAAACAATAAAACATAATCAATAAACAGATCGGGATCGAAAACAAACAGCTTACAGTATCTCGGACAAATAACGGTGGAACGCGGCGACGGTGGACAGATTCTGCTCCGTCGATATTTTGACGGAGAATTCAGTTTCCATTGCGGCGATCATGCCGAAATAGTCAAGCGAGGTGCCGCCCAGATCGAGAAAGAAATCAGCGCCGTCGGCGATATCCTCCGCAGAGCGATCCAGCGCCGCGGCAAAGAACTCTCTGAGCCGTTTTGCCAACGCGTCCTGCAAGCCCTCATCCTTTCCAAGCGGCCTCACTTCGTGAAAACCGTTTTCTTCAAGCTGCTGCTTCAAGCGAAGTCGATTGAGCTTGAATTCATCGCCGACGATCAGTCTGTCGCTGACGTAGAGGATCCTTTTGATCTCTGAATTCAAGCGCATTTCTTCCAGTTGCTTTTTGAGCGAGTGATCCAGTGCGGTGAGCTTTTCTTCACTGATAAAGCGATTCACGGACACGACCAGCGTCGGCACGGCATTGACGCCGTCAAGAGCGCCGATCAAACAGATCTCGTTGACGTCCTTGAGCTTTAATTGCGGTTCGATCAGGTTCGGGTTCAAATTCTCGCCGGAGATACCGACGATCAGATCGTCCTTGCGTCCGAGGATCTTATAATGACCGTTCTCGCACACCGCCAGATCGTGGGTGTTGAAGAAATCGGTATCGATGATCTTTTTTTCGCCGTCCTCGATGATATAACAGGCGATCGCCTTGCCCTTGACCTCCAACTCGCCGTCATCATTGATGCGGTACTCTACCCCATCCATCGGCTTGCCGATATAGCCCGCATTGAGGATACTCGGCTTCTTGGACAATTCCAGCGAGGTGATACCGATCTCGCTCATGCCGTAGCCGTCGGCAAGGTGGTAGCCGATGTTGTTGAAGAAGCGCATGGTTTCCTTTGAGATCGACGAGCCGCCGGTGATCATGAATCGGATGCTGTCACCGAAGAGGTTTTCTCTCACCTCTTTGAACGCGGCGCGTGTGAATATAGCGCCGAGAGCGGAATCGCCCAGCTTATCACGCAAAGCCATCGCTTTCTCAAATTTTCGTTCGGTCTCTTCCCCGCGCAGACGGATCGTCTTTCGCGCCTGCGTATAGACCGTTTCCCAGAACAGCGGTACGGCAAACAGGTGGGTGACATGATGGCGCCGCACGGTACCGGTGATGGTATCGGGCTTCATATCCTTCAACTCGACAAAGGTGCGGGAGAAGAATGAAAACCAAATATATACCGCTACCAGTCCGAACACATGGTAAAACGGCAGGAAGGTCAACAGCTTCAAGCGATCCTGATAATGCCGCTTGACCGTGTCACACTCCCGAATGATACCGTAACTGCCTTTGATCTGATAAAAGAGTTCCTCGGCGGAATAGGCGCAGAGCTTGACATGGCGGGATGTGCCGGAGGTCATCACGATGATCTCTTTGCCGAATTCTCCGGGAGTGAACGGCTCTTCCACAGGCTCGATCTCATCACACAGGATGGTCCTGACGGGATAAGTCCGCCCGTCGGACACCACCGCCTGTACATCACAGTCGCGGATAGCGCCCTCCACCGGCTCCTGTGAGAGGCGCAGATTGATCAACAGCGGACGGAAACCGCAAAGGAGGATCGCCCAAAAGCACTCGATCCAGGAGAGGGAATTGTCCATCGACAGACCGATCACCGAACCGGGAGAAACGTCGGAAAGGAGCTTTGATAAGGACAAAGCACGCGCCTTGATCCTTTTCTCGACCTCACCGTAGGAAAAGCTCTCGATGCGATAACCGGCGGATCGTTCATACATGATATTCTCTTTTTCCTGAAACATCAGGGAGAAAAGCGTTTCCATCGAAAGCCCTTGTTCTTCAAAAGCACGCAGCTTTGATTGGACAAAATCCTTGATAGTTTTATGCTGACCCAGTCCCAGATCGCCCATTTGACTCAACCCTTTCGCGCAAAAAGCCGAAACTCTCCTTTATAGCATTAACAGGTATCATCTTACCACAATCATCGATGAAAAGCAAGATAAATCGACTCGTATCGACATGGCAACATATACCAAACACCTATATTCAGTTGAGATTGCCACGGGGCTGACCACACGTGTTTGCCCCTCGCAATGACAATTATGAATAAAAGACTATTGCATTTTATGAAAAAGAGTATTATGATATGGGTATCAAAAACAGAAAGAGGTAATTTATGGCACGTTTATCTTCCAACAACAATACCGCGACCAAAGAAAAAAGGTCGTTCTTATCCTCGAACCCGGTCATGCACCGACTGGATAAGGTAGACGAATACAGTGAGAGCGATTCCGCTACCTACGGCGGTATCGCCGCAAAGACAGTATTCTTCCTGCTGTTCTCAGTTGCCGGCATCGCGGCGGAACGAGTTCTCTCGCAGATGCTCAGCACCGGTCAGAGCTTTGATCTGAACATCAGGGGCTTCCATGTCACGCTTTATATGGGAGAGATCATCGCGCTGCTCGCCAGCGTGATCCTCGCGATCGTTTTCCAGCTGCTCGCGTTCTTCGCAAAATCCACCACACCAGTCACCGGTGCGCTGTACTGCGTCACACAGGGCTATATGATCTCCTTTTTGATCTTCAAAGTGCTCCACGGCTATGAGCACCTCGGTCTTTTGGCGCTGGCGATCACGATGACGATCGTCATGGTCATGGCGATCCTCTACTCCACCGGGATCATCCGCGTGACCAAGAAATTCAGGATGGTGATGCTGACGCTCTTTGTCACGGTCATCGCCGTATCGCTGCTGATGCTGATCGGCTCCTTTATTCCGTTCACCAGCGGACTGGTCATGCAGATCAGAAACAACTTTGCGATCTCGATCGGCTTCTCGGTGGTCTTCATCATCATCGCGTCACTGTTCTTGATCTGTGACTTTGCCACCATCGATCATGTGGTACAGGATAAGCTGCCCAAGAAATATGAATGGCAGGCGGCATTCGGACTTTCGTTCACTGTACTATGGCTCTATCTCAAGGTACTGGATCTGATCATGACGATCGCCGGCAGAAAGAATAATTAAACCACATAAAAGTAACCGCGTACAGTCGCTGAACTGTACGCGGTTTTTTTTGATTTAAATGTTGAGATCGTCACGGCATGATTGTCTTGCAGTAACGATCCGTTATGCTATTTTTTGCCGAACATCCTGATGACGCCGATGCCCAGTCCGATCACACCCACCGCGGCTAACGCCGCCAGAGCTGCCGTCTTATGCACAAAAGGCACGTTGTAGCTCATGTCCGAGTATGAGGGGTTGATCATATAGCGCAGCAGCGGGAACAACAGCTGACGCTGTTCGGGCAGGATATCGTCCTCCATATGGCTTTCCTTGCACAGGATCATCGTGGCGCGATGGCGGGTATCATAACGCATCCATTTGAGGCCGTCGACAGAGGGATCACCTGTGCGGGCAAAATTCGCCCACATATTCATCACCTGCTTGGACAATCCCTCGTCACCGCGTTCGCCGGTGAAGATCGTGTTGTCCAGATTGCCGAACACATACGATAGCTCGACCGCGTGACACGCGCCGCAATACTCCTTGGTGGAAGGCTGAGTCCAGTAGTACATATAGACCCTGCCGCCGAAATCGGAGTGACACTCCGCCTGCTTGACAGCGGGCAGTCGGAACATCATCTCGTCATAGAATTCCGACATTTTCCAAATACTGTGGTCGCTGAGCCTGTGCATAAAGACCTTGACGCGTTCCCTGTCTTTCTTATCGAATATTTTCAGATCGTTCTCGAACCTGACGGGGATGCTGAACCGATACGGAACGATACCGCCGGTCTCCCTTACCCAGTACCGCGTTTCGTCGCTGTTGGTACCGAGCAGCATGTCGATATGCGCCGTCTTGCCCGCTTCATACGCCTCATAGGGCTTTAAGGGGATCAGGCGTCCGTCACGCTGGGGGAAGTTATTGTAGGCGTTCAGCTTTTCGTTCAGCGCCATCAGCTCCTTTTCGGAGAGCGCCATGAGCTTCGCCATCGAATGGATGCCGGTCTCTTCGATCAGTCGGCGGGTGAACGGCTTGCACATCTCCTTAGAGAAGGTCAGCGCCACCGAACCGCTCTCAGCGATCACACGACGGAACAGCCCCTTCGCTTTGGGGATGATCGGCAGCAGCGATACGCTCGCGCCGCCGGCGGATTCGCCGAAGATGGTGACGTTTTTGCGGTCGCCGCCGAAGAACGTGATATTCTTTTGCACCCATCTGAGCGACTCGATCTGATCGAGTATACCCAGATTCGGCGCATCGGCAAAGTTCGATCCGCCCTTGAGATCAGAGAAATCCACAAAGCCCATCAGACCGATGCGATAGCCGACGGTAACGAGGATGATATCGGGATTCTCCCTCACGAAATTCGCGCCGTCATAGAGCGGATCG
>ONUI01000162.1 GCA_900320995.1 uncultured Eubacteriales bacterium | reverse complement strand
GTCACAGTTCAGCGACAAGATCGACGAGCTGGATTCCAAGGTCGGCGGCTCCATCGCCTACCGCAAGAATATCCAGAGCCACGCCGAATACTGCTGTAATGAGATGCTCTCGACCATGTCCGAGCTGCGCGCGATCTCCGACGAGATGGAGATGTGCACCGACAGCAAGCACTGGCCCTATCCGAGCTACGGTCAACTGCTGTTCAGCGTACAGTAGGGTATCGCGACACCGAGAATCATTCAATATGAAACACCCCTGCATTCGCAAAAGCGTTTGCAGGGGCTTTTTCATGTCCGGCTCGCTCAACAAGAGTCAACAAAACCAACACGTGTCAACAAATGTTAACAAAATAAGCAATTGGTTTTTTTGTTAACCAAAATAACCTAAGAGAAAGAACTAAGAGAAAGAAAAGAAAAAGAATAAAGAAAAAGAGAATGATAATGAAATGAGAAAGGAAAAGATAAGCAGGTCGACTTTTCAACATATCAACACATTTTCCACATAGTTATCAACATGAAGGAAACCTCTATATTGTCATTACGAGAGAACTTCGGACTTCGCAATGACACCCTTATCGATACCATTTGGCTCCCCCAAGAGGAAGGCTATACAAATTTGCGACATCACAAAAGCCCCATACGCGTGGTTGCGTACAGGGCTTATCATTGACGATCAAATCATCAGTTTCTTCTGAGCATGGAGCTGACCTTGCCGAGATAGCCCAGATACAGGATATAGGCAATGACGGTCAGGATCACGATGATGATGGCGACGATCATGGTGATCGTATTGACGATGTTCTCGCTGACGAACAGTCTGAGCACTCTGCCGCCGATGACCAGCGCGATGTTCAGGCTGAATACGGTGCCGATGATCTTGTTGATGGTGCTGCCGCGGGATTCGAGGTCATCTCTGCGGCAACGATAGGACAGCTCGCACAGTCCGTTGATCGTGGACGTCATCACGAGCAGCTGCATCAGCTCCGATATGGCGATCACGATGGTGTAGATCCATTCCATTACGACGCTCGTCCGGTTCTGTAAAAAGCCGGCGATCACATAGAGGACGACCCCGATGACCGCGTAGATGATGGCGCGGGTGAAGTATTCTTCGTCACCTGCCGCCTGGATATAGCCGATGATCTTGAGCAGACCCGAGAGCAGCAGCAGTGCCGCCGCCACGATGAAGCAGATCAGAACGATCTGTGAGGACGAGTTATTGCCTTCAAAGCTGAAATTATCGATACCGCCCGCCTGTGTGACGATCACGTACAGAATACCGCCGATCACGCCGCTGATCAGGGTAAAGAGCTCTGCGATAAAGATTTTTGTCACGCCTTTTCTGGCTTTGGGAAACATCATAATCGTACTCTCCTTTCTATGTTGATTCTATCATAATATAATTCTGAGGAAAAATCAAGAGTTGAGGGGGGGAGTGGTTAGTGGTCAGTGATTAGTGGTCAGAAGTTAGGAGTTAGGAAAAAGCCTTCCCCTTGGGGGGGTAACGAGAACTGAAGACTGAAGAATGAAAACTGAAGAATGAATAATTTCGGGAAACACTGCGTGTTTTTGATTTTTATATGCCTTCCCCTCGGGGGGGAAGGTGGCTCGGCGTATGCCGAGTCGGATGAGGGGCTGAGTTATCCGAAAGATCATCTTTACAAAGAGAGTGGGGCATTTCTGCAATTCTCGGTAAACACACAGCCTCACCGAGTCCGACATCAATAGGAAAGGTTGTCCCCTCATCCGTCACCGTTGGTGACACCTTCTCCTCGCCGGAAGCGGCTCCCCCCTTGTCCTTCGGACATTCCCCCAACGGGGGTACCCCGAGGGGAAGGCTTTTTAGTAAACTGAAGGGAGAGTGCGTTACTGCACCCTCCCTTGTTGTTGAGATAAATCCCTTTATCATACTGTGATTATGGCAACCCTCAGTCTGCTTCGCAGACAGCCCTCCTCAGCGGAGGCAGCAGACCCTTTTGTCCGCTTTGCGGACATTTCCCCTAACAGGGGAATCTCCTTAGGAAAGGGAGCCTTATGATTTCCGACCCGCCGTAGTAGAATCTTTCCAAACGATATCGGAATATGCCGTTCTGACCCGCCGTTGATGTAAGGTTTCGTATCATCTAACCTTGCAAAAGGCGGAACCAAGACACACGTGTCAGCGGTTGAGATTGCCACGGGGCTATGCCCCTCGCAATGACTATTTTGAATAAAGCGGCGCGCCGCTCAGCGGTCTTCTCGGAAGTAGGAGAGTCCCAATGCCTCGGGCGGCTGATTCTCGCGCTTGTTGCGCATGGAGTTGACGATCAGCACCAGTACGGTGACGAGGTAGGGAGCCATTTTGATCAGCTCCTGTGTGCTCATATCCACGGGGATGAACGGGAAGAACTGGTTGAGGTAGTTGTGGATGATGTACAGTCCGCCGAACAGGATGGAGCCGATGATGGCGAAATTCGGCTTCCAGACGGTGAAGATAACCAGCGCGATCGCCAGCCATCCGCGGTCGCCGAAGCCGTCGTTCGACCAAACGCCGCTGACATAGTCCATGACGTAGTACAGTCCGCCCAGACCCGCGATCATACTGCCGATGCAGGTGGCGAAATACTTGTAACGAGTGACGTTGACGCCCGCCGCGTCCGCGGTAGCCGGGTTCTCACCAACAGCGCGCAGGTTCAGACCGGCACGCGTCTTTTTCAGGAACAGCGAGGTCACGATCGCGATGATCACCGCGAGATACGCGAGGAAGCCGTAGCTGAGGAATATCTCGCCGAACCAGCCTAAGCTGTCCGCAACGGGCAGGTGGGCGGAGAAGAACTTTGAGGTGGTGCTCAGGGTGATGGACGGCACGTCGGCGCCGACGATCTTGATCAGCGAGCCGCCGAAGAAGTTGCCCAGACCTACGCCGAAGGTGGTGATGGCGAGACCGGTGACGTTCTGGTTGGCACGCAGGGTGGTGGTCAGGAAGGAGTAGATCAGACCCATGATCAGCGAGCCGATCAGACTGCACAGCAGCGGGATCATGATCGCTAAGAAGGGATTCGCCATATTCTTGTCGGGCAGGGAATTTTCGTACATAAAGGCGCCGATAACGCCGGAGATACCGCCGACGTACATCACGCCGGGGATACCGAGGTTGAGGTTACCGCTCTTCTCGGTGACGATCTCACCGGTAGCGCCGAACAACAGCGGGATGCCCTGCATCACCGCGCGATGGATAAAGGCTACGATCATTTGCTCTCAACCTCCTTCGCGTGTGTTCTCTTGATACTGTAATTGATAAAGAACTCGGAGCCGATGATGAAGAAGATGATGATACCGGCGATGATCTCCGAGAAAGAGGTGTTGAGTCCGAATACGGTGGAGATCTCTTTCGCGCCCAGCTCCATGAACACGAGCAGCAGCGAGGTCAGCACCATGAACAGCGGGTTGAACTTGGCGAGCCAGGATACCATGATCGCGGTAAAGCCTCTGCCCGCGGCGGTGTTGGGGGTGATGGTATGGTCGGTACCGGATACCAGCAGCATACCCGCGACGCCGCATAAAGCGCCGGAGATCAGCATGGTGCGGATGATGACCTTCTTGACGTTGATACCGGCATAACGAGCGGTGTTGATGCTCTCGCCGACGACGGAGATCTCATAGCCCTGCTTGGAGCGGTTGAGGTAGAAGTACATCAGCACGGTCAGCACGGCGACGATGATGATATTGAGCAGATAACCGTATTTGTCGATCGACGAAGGCAGATTCAGCCAGCCGGCATGGTTATCGGTATTGATGGTATTGATGACGTTGTTGCCCTTGTTGGACGACCAGATGTAGGTGAAGTAGGAGACGATCTGGATCGCGATGTAGTTCATCATCAGGGTAAAGAGGGTCTCGTTGGTGTTCCAGAACGCCTTGAACACCGCGGGGATCACGCCCCAGATCGCGCCGCAGAGGATGCTGACGACGATGACCAGCGGCAGTACCACGGGTGCGGGGAGCTTGTGGCCGAGCAGCAGCATGACCGCTGTCGCGCCCAGACCGCCCATCAGCACCTGACCCTCGGCGCCGATGTTCCAGAATCGCATCTTGAACGCGGGCGTCACGGCGAGCGATACACACAAAAGCATCGCGACCTCCTGCAGCAGCACCCACACACGGCGCGCGGAGCCGACAGCGCCCTTGACCATGGTGCCGTAGATCGCAAGGGGATTGTCGCCTGTTACCGCGACGATGATGATCGCGCAAACGACCAGTGAGGCGAGAACGGACAGGATACGGATCAGCCATGACTTCCATTTCGGCATATCCGTGCGCTTCACGATATGGAACGGCTTCTCGCGGGAGCTCGCTTCCTTAGTGACTGCTTTCGTTGTTGTCATCCTTCTCACCCTCCTTTTCTTCTGTATTCAGATTGGTCATCAGCAGACCGACCTCTTCCTTGGTGGCGGTCCTGCCGTCGACGACGCCGTTGAGCTTGCCGCCGCACAGTACCGCGATGCGGTCGCACAGCGCCAGCAGTACGTCGAGATCCTCGCCGACATAGATGACGGCGACGCCCTTTTTCTTTTGCTCATTGAGCAGTCGGTAGATGGTATAGGATGTGTTGAT
>ONUI01000097.1 GCA_900320995.1 uncultured Eubacteriales bacterium | reverse complement strand
CACGCCTACCTTCGTAAGTTTGGCGTATGCCGTATTTGTTTCCGTGAGCTCGCTTACAAGGGCGAGATCCCGGGCGTAAAGAAAGCAAGCTGGTAAGCAGGGAGGATTTAAGTTATGCAAATTACTGATACTATCGCTGATTTACTGACACGAATCCGTAATGCTAACTCAGCGAAGCACGACACTGTTCAGATCCCCGCGTCCAACATGAAGAAGGCTATCTGCCAGATTTTGGTTGACGAGGGTTATATCAAGAAGTTCTCCGTAGAGGAGGACGGCAAGCAGGGCGTCATCACCGTGACCCTGAAGTATCTGGAGGGCAAGCAGCCCGTCATTCAGGGTTTACGCCGTGTATCCAAGCCCGGCCTGCGTATTTACAGCAGCGTAGAGGATATGCCCAAGGTCATGAAGGGCCTTGGTATCGCCATCATCTCGACCTCTAAGGGCGTGATGACCGACCGTGAAGCCAGAAAGCAAAACGTCGGCGGCGAGGTACTCGCGTTCATTTGGTAAGAAGGAGGTGCGATCATGTCTCGAATTGGAAGAAAACCTATAAATATTCCCGCCGGTGTCGAAGCGAAATTCGAAAACGGTGTTATCACAGTCAAGGGTCCCAAGGGTACTTTGACCCAGAAGATCCATCCTAACATGGCTGTAGAAATCAATGGGGCAGTCATCGAGGTAAAGCGTCCGGACGATGAGAAGCTCAACCGCTCTCTGCACGGCCTTTCCCGTACCATCATCCACAATATGATCGTCGGCGTTACCGAGGGCTACAAGAAGGAGCTCGAGGTCAACGGCGTCGGCTACCGTGTTCAGAAGCAGGGCAAGAAGCTCGTCATGAACATCGGCTACAGCCACCAGGTCACCATGGAGGATACCGAGGACATCACTATCGAGGTCCCCAACCCCAACAGCATCATCATCCACGGCATTGATAAGCAAAAGGTAGGTCAGTTTGCTGCCGAGGTCAGAGAGAAACGTCCGCCGGAGCCTTATAAGGGTAAGGGCATCAAGTATGCCGGTGAGTATATCCGCCGTAAGGAAGGCAAGGCCGGTAAGGCTTAATCAAAGGAGTGAAATAAACAAATGGTAAGTAGACCTGATTCGAAAGCTGCTCGTGTCAAAAGACACAAGAGAGTACGCGGTAAGTTAAGCGGCACAGCCGAGTGTCCCCGCCTTTGTGTGTTCCGCTCCACCAACAACATCTATGCTCAGATCATCGATGACGTAAAGGGCGTTACCCTGTGCAGCGCTTCTTCTCTCGATAAGACCATAGAAGGCGGCGGCAACAAAGAGGCAGCCAAGGCTGTCGGCAAGCTCATCGCCGAGCGCGCAAAAGACAAGAACATCACCGACGTCGTTTTTGACAGAGGCGGTAACATTTATCACGGCCGTGTACAAGCGTTGGCCGAAGGCGCCCGTGAGGGCGGCCTCAATTTCTAAGGATTGGAGGAAACAACTTTGGCTAATATTATTGACGCATCAACACTGGAGCTGACCGAGCGCGTTGTCGCGATCAACCGTGTCAGTAAGACCGTAAAGGGCGGCCGTGTCATGAAGTTCGCGGCTCTCGTAGTCGTCGGCGACGGCAACGGTATCGTAGGCTTCGGTATCGGCAAGGCCGGTGAAGTTCCCGACGCGATCCGCAAGGGAATCGAGGACGCGAAAAAGCACCTGATGACCGTATCCCTCAAGGGCACGACCATTCCCCATGAGATCATCGGCGCCTACGGCGCGGGCAGAGTTCTGATGAAGCCTGCCGCACCCGGTACCGGCGTAATCGCGGGCGGTCCCGTTCGTGCCGTTGTCGAGGCTGTCGGCATCAAGGACATCCGTACAAAGGCTCTCCGCTCCAACAACCCCTGCAACGTCGTTCGCGCGACTCTTCAGGGTCTGGGCGCTCTGCGCACCGCAGAAGAGGTTGCCCGCGTACGCGGCAAGTCCGTAAAAGAGATTCTGTAAGGAGGCGGCAAGATGAAAATTAAATTGGTTAAGAGCCTCATCGGCTCCAAGAAGGATCAGATTGCTACCGCTTATTCTCTGGGTCTGAAGAAGATCGGTGACGTCACCGAGCAGCCCGACAACGCGGCTACCAGAGGTAAGGTACAGAAGATCGTACACCTCGTAGCAGTTGAAGAAGACTAAGGAGGTGCGATAGATGAAACTTTATGAATTATCCCCCGCAGAGGGTTCCAAAAAGGAAGCAAAGAGAATCGGCAGAGGCCACGGCTCCGGTCAGGGCAAGACTGCCGGTAAGGGTCACAAAGGTCAAAAAGCAAGAGCCGGTAAGGGTATGCGCGTCGGTTTTGAAGGCGGTCAGATGCCGCTGCAGAGACGTCTCCCTAAGCGTGGCTTCAACAACATCTTCAGAAAGAATGTTGTTGCTATCAATGTCGGCACCCTCAACAAGTTTGAGGACGGCGCTGTTGTAGATATCGCTGCGCTTACCGAGAAAGGTATTGTCAAGAATTCCTTTGACGGCGTAAAGATTCTTTCCAACGGCACGGTCACGAAAAAGCTCACAGTCAAAGCGAACGCGTTCTCCAAGGGCGCTGTTGCTAAGATCGAGGCTGCCGGCGGAAAGACTGAGGTGATTTAATTGTTTAAAACAATTAAGAATGCCTGGTCCATCCCGGATCTGCGCAAGAAGATTCTCTTTACTCTGTTGATCATTGTTATCTTCAGAATCGGTTCCGTTATCCCGGTTCCGTTCCTGAACATGGACGCGCTGGCTCATGTTATGAACAACGCCGCGGGCTCCGGCGTAGACGACACTCTGGTCGGCTACCTGAACACCCTCTCCGGCGGCGCGTTCTCTAACGCGACCATCTTCGCCATGGGTATCACCCCCTACATCAACAGCTCCATTATCATGCAGCTGCTGTGTGTAGCGATCCCGCCCCTCGAGCGCCTCTCCAAGGAAGGCGAAGAGGGCAGAAAGAAGATCGCCGCTATCACCAGATACGTTACTGTCGGCTTGGGTCTGATCCAGGGTACCGCGTATTACTTCTTCCTGAAGAATACCTATGATACCCAGGCTCCCGCAAGCGGTGACTGGACTCCCACGAACCTGCCTCTGGCTAAATATACATCGGGCTTCTCGATGTGGTTCGCGGCGTTCGTCATCATCTTCGTGTTCACCGCGGGTACCGCGCTGATCATGTGGCTGGGCGAGCAGATCAACAAGAACGGTATCGGTAACGGTATCTCTATCCTGCTGTTCGCGGGTATCGTCGCAAGACTGCCTTACACCGTCAACCTTCTGGGCGAGTACTGGAAGCTCGGCGCGCAGGGCAGCACACAGTACTATGTACTGGTTCCGCTGTTTGTTGTACTGTTCCTTGCTGTTATCTGGTTCATCACCTTTATGCAGGACGCGGAGCGACGGATCCCGATCCAGTACGCAAAGCGTGTTGTAGGCCGTAAGATGTACGGCGGCCAGTCCACCCACCTGCCGATCAAGGTCACGCTGGGCGGCGTTATGCCGATCATCTTCGCCTCCTCCATCCTTTCTATCCCCAGCACCATCCAGATGTTTGTCCAGCCCAAGGAGGGCTTCTGGAAGAGCTTCCTCGACGCTTTCTCCACCCGCGGTTGGCTGTATGCGGTGCTGTACTTCGTTCTGATCCTGGCGTTCGCTTACTTCTACACCACGATCCAGTACAATCCGATCGAGATGGCGAACAACCTCAAGCAGAACAACGGTACCATCCCCGGTATCCGTCCCGGCAGACCGACTGCCGACTTTATCGCTAAGATACTCTCAAGAATCACCCTCATCGGTGCGCTGTTCCTCTCCGTGATCGCGCTGCTGCCGATCCTGTACTCCGACGCGACACAGATGTACGGCCTGTCTATGGGCGGTACCTCCGTCATCATTATCGTCGGCGTCGCTCTGGATACCGCTAAGCAGCTCGAGAGCCAGATGATGATGCGTCACTACAAGGGCTTCCTTGATTAATCACAACGAGGAGAATATCTTATGAAACTTATCCTTTTAGGCGCGCCCGGTGCCGGCAAAGGCACTCAGGCAGCTGTTATCAGCGAGCGCTATCATATTCCCCAGATCAGCACGGGTAACATCATCCGTGCCGCGCTGAAAAGCGGTACAGAGATGGGCTTGAAGGCGAAGTCCTTCATCGACGCGGGTCAGCTCGTTCCCGATGAGGTCGTGATCGGCATCATCAGAGAGCGTCTCGCCGAGGATGACTGCAAAGACGGCTTCATTCTCGACGGTTTTCCCCGTACCATCCCTCAGGCCGAGGCTCTGGACGAAATGGACATCGAGATCGACAAGGTGATCGACATTGAGGTCGCTGACGACGTGATCGTAAACCGTTTGTCCGGACGCCGCGTGTGCGAGAAATGCGGCAGACCCTATCATACCGAGAGCTTAAAGCCCAAGGTAGAGGGTGTGTGCGATGATTGCGCAGGCGCCCTTATTCAGCGCAAGGACGACCATCCTGACACAGTCAAGTCCCGCCTTGACATCTATCACAAAGAGACCGAGCCTCTCAAGGATTACTATGAGAAGCAGGGTAAGCTCTATGTGGTAGAGGGCGCGAGCTCTGTAGAAGAGACCACACGTCTCACCTTTGAGGCGCTCGAGGCTTAACATGATCGTTGTCAAGACCGCACGTGAAATTCAGAAAATGCAGGACGCGTGTACACTGTCCGCGCGGGCGTTACAGCTCGCCGGAGAGATGGTCGAACCCGGTGTGTCGACGTTAGAGATCGACACAGCAGTCCGAAAGTTTATCGAGGGTGAGGGAGGAATTCCCTCCACCCTCGGTTACGAGGGCTATCCGGCTTCTACCTGTATCTCCGTCAACAGTGTGGTAGTCCATGGCATACCGAGCAAAAAGACGATCCTTCGTCAGGGAGATATCGTTTCCATCGATATCATGGCGGGAATGCACGGGTATCACGGCGACAACGCCTATACCTATCCCTGCGGCGATATCACAAAGGAAGCGCAGGCGCTCCTCGACGCGACGAAGGAAAGCCTTTATGAGGGGATCAAGGCGGCGCAGGCTGGTAATCGCATCGGCGATATCGGCAGCGCTGTGCAGCGGTATGTCGAACCTCGTGGTTACTCGGTGGTACGGAGCTTTACCGGCCACGGCGTAGGCACGAATCTGCATGAAGACCCCAGTGTACCGAACTACGGTACACCCGGACGAGGCCCTCGCCTCATTCCGGGCATGACGATCGCAATCGAACCGATGATAACGGCGGGCGATCACAAGGTGAAGATTCTCTCCGACGATTGGACAGCCGTTACGGTAGACGGCTCCCTCGCGGCGCACTTTGAACACACCGTGTGTATCACACCCGACGGCCCGCGTATCATGACCTTGCTCAAGTGAGGTCGATATGGATATCACAAAGGGCAGCGTTGTCATCGCCAAGGCAGGTCGCGACAAGGGCAGAGCATTTGCGGTGATCGAGGTTCTCAGCGACAAAGAGGTACTCATCGCCGACGGCAAGCGCCGTCCGATCGAGCGCCCCAAGCGCAAGAACGTCATCCATCTGCAAGGCACCAACACGACCGTCGATTGCATTACAACGAACCGACAACTACGAATCTTTCTTCAGAATTGTAGGGCGGGGGCTTGCTCCCGCCGCGACGCCGATGGCGTTGAAAACCGTATACAGGAGGCTTAAGTCATGTCAAAACAGGATGTTATCGAGAGAATGAACTTCATCCGCATCCTCCCGGGCGATAAGGTGACCGTAGAGATGTCGCCTTATGACCTGACCCGCGGCAGGATCACATGGAGAACAAAGTAATAGCCTCCCTTTCCTAAGGTGCCCCCGTTGGGGGAATGTCCGAAGGACAAGGGGGGAGCCGTTTCCGGCGAGGAAGGTGGCACGGACACGCGTGTCCGTGTCGGAGGGTTGCCGTCTGATCAGCAGATGTGCTTTTGAGGAGCAACCCCCAGTCGCTATCGCGACAGCCCCCTTAGAAAAGGGGGCCTCAGGCTAACATCATCTTACTAAGAAGGAAAGGAATGATATTATGAAAGTCAGACCTTCAGTAAAGAAAATGTGTGAGAAGTGCAAGGTTATCAAGCGCCACGGTAAGGTTATGGTAATCTGCGACAACCCCAAGCATAAGCAGCGTCAGGGATAATCGCAAGGCGATTATCCGGTTAACGGTTAACAGTTAACGGTTAACGGTTGTGGGAAACGCTTCGCGTTTTGGATTCCTATTGGAATTGACCGAGCGCAGCGAGATACCTTCACCGTTCACCGTTCACCATTCACCGTTCACCGAATTCAACAAATCTTTCACACAAATCAATTTATAATTATTAAATGGAGGTGCACTAAATGGCTCGTATAGCAGGTGTTGACTTACCCCGTGACAAGCGAGTTGAAATCGGACTCACTTACATCTACGGTATCGGTCGTAAAACCGCTACAGACATTATTGCTGCAACAGGCGTCAATCCGGACACCCGTGTTCGCGATCTGACCGAAGAAGACGTATCAAAACTCAGAGAATATATCGACCATAATTGCCGCGTTGAAGGTGATCTCCGTCGTGATATCGCTTTCGACATCAAGAGACTTATCGAAATCGGCAGCTATCGCGGTGTTCGCCACAGAAAGGGTCTGCCCGTAAGAGGTCAGCGTTCTAAGACTAACGCTCGTACCCGCAAAGGCCCGCGCAAGACGATGGCTAACAAGAAGAAGTAAGGAGGGCAATTAAATGGCAGTTAAAACAGGTAAGAAGGCTCCTATCCGCCGCCGCCGTGAGAGAAAGAATATCGAAAAGGGCTCGGCGCATATCCAGTCTACCTTTAACAACACAATCGTAACTATATCCGATACACAGGGCAACGCGATCTCATGGGCAAGCGCAGGCGAGCTCGGTTTCCGCGGCTCCAGAAAGTCTACTCCCTTCGCCGCTCAGAGCGCTGCCGAGACAGCCGCCAAGGTCGCGATGGAGCATGGCATGAAGAGCGTCGAGGTCTTTGTCAAGGGACCCGGTCAGGGTCGTGAGGCAGCGATCCGCGCACTGCAGACCGCAGGCCTTGAGGTCACCATGATCAAAGACGTTACCCCCATTCCGCATAACGGATGCCGTCCTCCCAAGAGAAGACGTGTATAAAAGAAGAAGGAGGATATAGAATATGGCTAAGAATCAACAGCCTATCGCAAAGCGCTGCAGAGCGCTGGGCATTTCGCCCGCTGTTATGGGTTACTCCAAAAAGACTTCCAACCGTAACCCCGGCGGCAAAATGAGAAGAAAACAGAGTGAATACGGTATCCAGCTGACCGAAAAGCAGAAGGTCAAGTTCATCTACGGCGTTCTGGAGAAGCAGTTCCGTATGTATTATGAAAAGGCTGAGAAGATGGAAGGCAAGACCGGTGAGAACCTGCTCTCTCTCGTTGAGCGCAGACTCGACAACGTTGTCTATCGTCTGGGTCTCTGCTCCACCCGTCGTGAAGGCAGACAGCTGGTCAACCACGCTCACTTCACCGTTAACGGCAAGAAGTGCAACATTCCCTCTTACATTGTAAAAGAAGGCGACGTCATCGCTGTTGCAGATGGTTCCAAGGACACCAACCGCTTCAAGGCGATTGCCGAAAATGACGGCTCCACTCTCGTTCCGAAGTGGCTCGAGAAGACCGACAAGCTCAGCGGTAAGGTCATCGCTCTTCCCGCTCGCGACGACATCGACTATCCCGTTGAGGAACATCTCATCGTCGAGTTGTACTCCAAGTAATTTGTACGCCGGTCGGA
>ONUI01000052.1 GCA_900320995.1 uncultured Eubacteriales bacterium | reverse complement strand
GCAGCATTAAGTGTTTTCGGGGATGCGATGCAGTAAGTCTGTCGTTCACTTATCTTCACCATTCAGCCACTATGGCTGCGGCTTGTGTTTTTCTTTTGAATTGCGATTGAGAGAACCCGACAAAGAATCTGTTTATCCTACTGGTCGAGAAGGTCAGCAGATCCGTTGTATCTCAGGTCATCACCATCGTCGTATTGCTTGCCACAACAGGTGTGCTGAGATTCTTTGGTATCAGCCTTCCTTATAATCTTCAGCTGATCCCTTACTGGACGGCGATCATTCTTCTCGGACAGATCGCGCGAAGCGTGAATCTCTTTGACAAATTGTCAGGCGCCGCCGCATGGGTGACGGGGATCGTGACCTCTGTCGTATCGATCGGATGTATGATCACGGGCTTCTCGATGAGATATGATCCGGAAAATGTCACCGGCGAGCAGCTTGCGATCAGCATTGTTTTGGCGATAGTCAGTATCGCTCTTTCGATCCTGATCAGTGTTTGCGCCGACAAGATCAAGAGCAAAAGAGCTGTCACGAAGTGACTGAGGGTTGACTGGAATAGATCGACCAAAGGGAGAATCATTTGAATCATACCGTAAAGGAGAGGTGAGCTGTCATGGCATATCAGGTTTTATATCGCAAATACCGTCCCAAGTCGTTTGACGACGTTTACGGACAGGATCATGTGACGCAGACATTGCGCAATGAACTGCGCCTGAACCGCGTCCATCACGCCTATCTGTTCACAGGCTCACGCGGTACGGGCAAGACTACCTGCGCCAAGATCCTCTCCAAGGCGGTCAACTGTCTTGACCTGCACGACGGCGATCCCTGCGGCGTATGCTCCAACTGCGTCGGCATCGACAGCGGCGAGATCCTCGACGTGGTCGAAATGGACGCCGCCTCCAACCGCGGTATCGACGATATCCGCGGCATCATCGATGAGGTCGCCTTCGCGCCCGCGCGCGCCAAGTATCGTGTGTATATCATCGACGAGGTGCATATGCTCTCGCGCGACGCGTGGAACGCGCTTTTGAAAACGCTGGAGGAACCGCCCGCGCATGTGGTGTTCATCCTCGCGACCACCGAGGTCAACAAGATCCCCGAGACCATCCTTTCGCGCTGTCAGCGTTTTGATTTTCACCGTATCAGTCCCGCCGATATCTCCGCGCGGCTGCATGAGATCGCCGATAAGGAGAGCATCGGCCTGAGTGACGAGGCGGCGCTTTTGATCGCCGTGATCGCCGACGGCGCGATGCGTGACGCGATCTCGCTTTTGGATCGCTGTATCGGCATTTCCTCTGACGTCACCGCCGAGATCGTCCGTGCTGCGGCAGGTCTGGCGGCACAGGGTCAGCTCTTTGAGATCGCCAACTGTACCATCAACAAAAACGTCAAACGAGCGCTCGAGATCATCGACGCTTTGTATAAAGACAGCAAGGATATGGCTTCTCTCTGCGAGGAATTGCAGAGCCATTTCCGTTCGCTGATGCTGATCAAAACGGTCAGCAAGCCGCGTGAGCTGGTCGTGATGAGCGACCGTGAATTCGACGCGGCAGTCGCCGAGGCGGCGTATCTCTCGCTGCCCGACATCCTCTATGATATGGATGTGCTGGCACGGGCACGTTCCGCGATGCGCGACAGTGTATCCCCGCGCACGGAGCTGGAGATGGCGATCGTCAAGCTCTGCGCTCCCGAGCTCGATCAGACCGATGAAGCGCTTTTTGCGCGCGTCACCGCACTGGAAAAGGCAGTCAAGCTGTTGCAGAACAGCGCCTCACCCGCGGGCGCCGTGGCGCCTGTTGCTCCGATACAGACGCCTTCGGAGCCTGTGCACACAACTCCTGCTCCTGTGCAGACAGCTCCCGAGCCGGTCAAAGGCCCCGAACCTGTCCAGCCGAAGGAGAGTAGGGAAGAGGCTCCCGCGCCTCAGCCTGAACAGGTCAAACAGCCCGAGGCTGTTCCCGAACAAAAGCCTGTCGAGCCGGTAAAACCCGCACAGCCCGATTTAACGCCTGCTCAGCCCGAACCGACCCCTGAGCCCGAGCAAAAAGCTCCCGCTCAGCCTGTCGCCCCGCAGCGGCAGAAGGTCGACATGGAGGCGCTGTATTACAATGCGAAGCCCTTCGAGATGTGGCAGGACGTCGTGTCAAATCTGAGGCATTATTCGCGCGCGATCGCCGCCGCGTTTGAGGACACCAACGCCTATGTCAGCGGCGAGTATCTCCTGATCGAGACCAATCACGAGATCGCCTTTGAGCTCCTCAAAAAATCCGCCCAGCGTGAAGAGATCCGCAAGGCGGTGCAGGAGATCACCGGCAAGGTCTATAAGCTCGGACCGTATAAGCTCCCCGAAAAAAAGGTGAGCAAGGATGACGTGCTCGACAACTTTATCAACCGACTCAAATCCTCCGGCGTCAACGTCACGGAGGAATGATAAAGCCTTCCCCTCGGGGGGAAGGTGTCGCCGTCAACTCTGTTGGCGGTGACGGATGAGGGGACAGCCTTTCTGTATGATCCATGACGCAATGAGGCTGTTTCTAATCATAATATATAACCCTGTATTCTCTTTGAATCCAAGTGCAGGCGGAACAGTTATCCCCTCATCCGCTTCGCACGGACACAGTCCGCTCAGCACCTTCCCCCCGAGGGGAAGGCTTTGGAGCGTCACAGCGAGGCGAGAGATTATGGGAGCCAATTCACATCGAAAGGAAGATTAATATGAAAGCAAGATTACCCCAGGGCTACGGCGGTGGCGGCGCCGGAAATCTCCAGCAGCTCGCGCGTCAGGCGCAGAAGATGCAGGATCAGATGGAGGCGGCTACCGAGGAGCTGAACGCAAAGGAATACACCGCGTCCTCAGGCGGCGGCATGGTGACCGTCACCATCTCCGGCGCGCTCGAGATCAAGAAGATGGAGATCTCGCCCGACGTCGTCGATCCCGACGATATCGAAATGCTGCAGGATCTCGTGACCGCCGCGGTCAACGAGGCGATCCGCAACGCCAATACCGATAAGGAAGAGACCATGAACAGTATTTCCGGTGGGATGAATCTCGGCGGACTGGGCGGCTTGTTCTGATGGCATATCATGTAGCGCCGCTGCAACGGCTCATCGAGCAGTTCGAGCGCCTGCCCGGTATCGGCAGCAAGACGGCGCAGCGACTGGCGTACTTTGTGCTGAATATGTCCGAGGAGAGGGCAAAGGAGTTTTCCGACGCCATTTTACAGGCGCACAAGACCATCCGCCGCTGTGAGATCTGCTGTAATTTTTCTGATAAAGAAAAATGCCCGATCTGCCGCAATGAAGCGCGCGATCATTCCGTCATCTGTGTGGTGGAAACACCGCGCGACGCGATCGCGATCGAGGGAACGGGCGAATACAAGGGCACCTATCATGTGCTGCACGGCGTGATCTCTCCGCTGAGCGGTATCGGTCCCGACCAGCTGTGTATCAAGGAGCTCCTCTCACGGCTGAACAACGGCGAGGTGAGTGAGGTCATCATGGCGACCAACCCCACCGTAGAGGGTGAGGCGACCGCGATGTATATCTCAAGGCTCCTGAAACCGCTGGGCATACGAATCACGCGCCTTGCCTACGGCATCCCCGTGGGCGGCGATCTGGAATATGCCGACGACGTGACCCTCGCCAGAGCGCTGGAGGGCAGGAGTGAGCTGTGATGGATAATATCAAGATCATCGCCAATAATAAAAAGGCGTATCACGACTATTTCATTCTCGAAAAGTACGAGGCAGGCATTGAGCTCGCCGGTACCGAGGTCAAATCCCTGCGACAGGGCAGGTGCAACCTCAAGGATAGCTGGTGCAGTATCGTAAAGGGCGAGCTGTTCGTCAACGGTATGCACATCAGCCCCTATGAGCACGGCAATATCTGGAGCAAGGATCCCGTGCGCGTGAGAAAGCTGCTCATGCACAAGCGTGAGATCAATAAGCTCTTCGGCACCCTGCAGCAGCAGGGGCTGTCGCTGATCCCCCTCTCGGCGTATTTCAAGGGCAGTATGGTCAAATTGGAGCTCGGACTCTGCAAGGGCAAAAAGCTTTATGACAAACGCGAGGACGCCGCCAAAAAGAGCGCCAAGCGCGACATCGACCGCGCGATGAAAGAACAGAACAGGTAAGAGATCGTATAGCGATCTCTTAGTTGACAATTGAAAATGGAAAGTGGAAAATTGGAGAATCGTAGTATTATTGAAAGAAAAAGCTTTGATTTTGCGGTTAGGATCGTTAAGCTCTATCAGTATTTATGCAATACCAAAAAAGAATTCATTCTTTCTAAGCAACTCTTGAAAGCCGGTACCAGTATCGGCGCAAATGTTGCCGAAGCGCAACAAGCACAAAGCAAAGCGGATTTCATTTCAAAAATATCCATTGCGTTGAAAGAGGCAACGGAAACAAAGTATTGGATCAGATTACTGAAAGCAACTGATTATTTGACGGAAGCAGAAACAGAATCTATTCTGAATGATTGTGTTGAGAATGAAAAGATTCTGACCTCGATATTGAAGTCAAGCAAAGAGTAACTTTCCATTTTCAACTTTCAACTTTCAATTGTATAGACGGGGATGTAAAGGTTTCGACGGGGACGGAGAAGCTTGGTAAGCGAGTAGCGGTGAGGCGCCGCTTTAAAAGCCTCAACTTAAAAACAAACGACAACACTAAAAACGTTGCTTTAGCTGCTTAATGCAGCTCGTCTGCCCGGGAGTACCGCGGCCCGGGACAAGGCGTCGACAGCGGTTTCTGTGAACAGCCCACGCCTTTAAGCTGTCACACATCAAAGGCTACCGAAGCGCATAGCCTGTTATTGGGCGCTGCGTCGGGGGAATCCTAAACCAATAACTGCACTCGGAGAAAACCTTGTGGAACTGTTTTCGGACGTGGGTTCGATTCCCACCATCTCCACCATTGACTCGGCGGAGAGTATCACCAAAGATACTCTCCGCCGAGTCATATTATACAAGCAAAGTGAAGATGGTGGGAATCGAAGGCGAGTGTGTCAAGATGTAAGCGTCAGCGCACATCGCAGACAAAAACGCCATAGCATGGCGTTTTTAACGAGAGCGTAGGCGCAACTTCTGACAGGAGGTGTCGCTCCGAAGGCGGGGCAGAGATTGACCGAAAGATAAAGCGGACACCATCTCCACCAAATCAGTACAATGCCATTGATACAATTCAGTGGCATTGTTTTTTCGCATATATAATCCATTTTTGAGCTGTTGAGCATCAGGTGGCAGTATATATCACTATAAAAAAACGCTCTGTTTACCGGACTTTAATGTTGTCCGAGGCAGAGCGTTCATTTTGATTATTTGGTTTTCGCTAGGGCGGTCGGTGAGAAGCAAGACCGGTCGATGAGATGATGTGTTTCTATCGTGAAAGAATCATTGACATTTGATTGTTTTGCAATTTTATGCTAGAATAATATGGTAACTAAGTAGATGGAGTGTGTGTTAAATGGAGAACGTAACAAATGAATTATTCCTGTCAAAACCTTTTGAAGATTCATTAGTTAAAAATTCAATTAGTGCTGTAAGCGAATTAGCTGAAGTAGGGCTAGATGCAATAATGAATGATGGATTGTTGAAGGAGGTGCCATTTATATCAACGATCATATCAGTTTACAGAATTGGAAAGGATATTCATGCTCGCCATAGCCTAATGAAATTAGTAGTGTTCCTGAATGAAATCAATTTTCATATTGCTGATGATACTAAGAAACAAAGGTATATTACTAAACTGAGAGAAAACCCAAAAGCCAGACAAAAAGAGCTTGAGTATTTATTGGTGATAATTGACAGATATCTCGAAGCGGATAAACCAATAAAGCTAGCAAGACTTTACTTGGCTTATTTAATAGATAAACTAACGTGGCAGGAACTTTGTATGTATTCAGAAGTAATCAATCGTTTTTTGATAAATGACTATAACGTATTATCAAACGGTGAAGTAAAGCTGACAAATTATAACGGAAATGAAGCAATACTCCGTCTAGAGGCATTAGGGCTTATGGCTGAAAAAAGAGAAGTTGACCATATTATAGATGGCGGTGTTTTTGGAGAACCTATTAAGGAAAAGTCCGATGAAATACGGCAATACATTCGTACTGATTTTGGAAATAAGTTTGTTAACATCCTTAACTCCAATGTATTATAATGATTGCTTTTGATTTTAAAGATTATCGTTTAATTCCATTCCCAATTCTTTTGCTCTGTTTTTTAACATAACGTAGTTCTTTGAATTAGCATGTTTCATTCTTGAATATCCGTTCAACGACTTAGGAGCAATGTCTGGAAGATTATCTTCAATCCATTCGAATTCTATTACTCTTTGTGCATACCTCCTTGTTTCTTCATCGTTCCAAATATGATCATAGTAACCTGTGCTGTTGTTGATTAATAATCCAGTATAATTGTTTATTTCTTCCCTTAGTATAGAAGCATATTTATACTCTTCTAATCGTTCTAATTGTGAAATCAAACGATTGTAGTCTTTAGCTTGCCATCCTATATTAGAAACCATCATTAGATTGACAGTTGTAAACACCGTAGGTATTGCAAGTTCTTTTTGGTATATTTTTTGCGCTCGGATTTTCATAATATAAGCAAGATTTCGAGTCGGATAAGAAAAAGCGCCAGTATTTTTTTTGAAATTTGGGATTTTAATCTCGATTACATCTTTTGGACTACACAAATCATATTTTTTACCATTTAATACAACATAGCGTGCAAAATAGGCTTTATCTCGATCTTCGTCTAGAGAGAGGCTTTCATTCCTTGGATAAACATTATAAAGAAAGCCATTTCGATAATACGCAGTATTAATATTATCTTTATCTTTTCTTAGTAATTGATATTCAAATACTCGATTATCAGTTGGTAGTTTAATAATAGAATGTTTATCTTGTTTCGCACCATATGAAGACTTAATAGAACAGTCTGACTCATCTAATTTTGCTTTTTTGAAAAAATCAATTATCATAATAACTCACCACTTTGCCTGATAGAACTAATTTAACATATTCCACAAATATTTACAACTATTATTTTATAAAGTGAACGCAAGGGGAAATTGTGCAACGCGGCAATCTTCAATGCAACGCAAGCCTGATTTTCGGCTTTTTACCGACCACCCTTTGGTTTTGTATCATTTTCATTGTTTTGCTTCATTGACTCGGCGGAGAGTATCACCAAAGATACTCTCCGCCGAGTCATATTATACAATTAAAGAGGAGATGGTGGGAATCGAAGGCGCCCCCCATAAAACCTCACCCTGCCTTGCAACTCGCTTGAAATTATGCTACAATCAATACCGGAAACCAAAACGAATAGCAAGGTGATTTGATGAAAGTATTGAAAAAGCTGTTCGGCGGGCTGAACATGACATGGCCGAAGCTGATCCTCTTCGCGGTGATCGCGGGCGTGTATACGGGGCTGATCAATCAGGTGCCGTTTTTGCACGATACCTCGCTGACCGACCCCGCGATCTTCTTTGACCGCTGGGTGCTGTGCGGGATCCTGATCATCATGAACGCGAAGAGCAATCTTGACTCCGCTCTGAAATGCTTTGTGTTCTTTTTGATCAGCCAGCCGCTGATCTATCTGGTCGAGGTGCCGTTCCTCGGGTGGTCGGTCATGGGTTATTACCGCAACTGGATCCTCTGGACGATCCTGACCTTCCCGATGGGCTTTGTCGGCTATTACATGAAGAAGAATAAATGGTGGGGACTGCTGATCCTCGCACCGATGCTTGTGCTGCTCGCCGGTCACTACGGGGGCTATCTCGGGCAGACGTTCTTTTCGTTCCCGCGCCATTTGTATTCCGCGATCTTCTGCGCGGCGACCATGCTGATCTACCCTGTCGCCATCTTCAGCGAGAAGCGCGTCCGTACTGCCGGCGTGGTCATCAGCGCGGTGATGATTATTGCGCTGACGATCTGGACGATCATACAGCCGCCTGTCTACAGCACGGATGTTTTGATCAGCGACGGGGAACAGGGCACGGTGTTTGACGATACCTATCAGGCACGGTTTGCCGATCCGTCCTACGGCACGCTGACGATCCGCCATGAGGATACGATCGACGCGTATTTGGTCCATGCCGATATGCGCAAGCAAGGGCAGACGGAGATCATTCTGGAAGCGCCCGACGGAACAGAAAAGCATTATGATATCGATATCGGACAGAGTACCTTTGAAGTGAAGGTGAAGTGATCCGCCAATAATAAAAGTATTACCAAATGAACAACCCCCGCAGGAACGTCGTGCTGACGATCTCTGCGGGGGTATTCTGTTGACCGATCAGTCGGATCGGCTTATTTTATGTGGTTGAACAATTATACGATTTCCTCGTATTGGGTTTGACCGATGGGATAATCGACGCGCATACGAGCGTTATAGCGCTGGAGAAGGGTGGCGTCGATGACGGTGACTTCGCCGTCGCCGTCTACGTCAGCCGCAAGCTTATCAAAGTTGGCGTCGCTCGGGATCGCTGCCAGCTTGCGCAGGATCAGTGTTACGTCGACCGCATTGACGTCGCCGTCACCGTCCGCGTCGCCGAGGATGTAACCTCTCTTGGCGGGCGCGATGGTCAGCGTGCCTTCCTTTGAATTCTCGGTGTCGAGCACATAGTTCTTGTTTCCGACTCTTGCCACAAAGATCTCATATTCGCCGATATCCTCGCCGACGTCGCGCGCAATGGTCAGACGAACCGCTGTCGGGTCAATGGCGTTGCCCTGTGAATCGGTGATCGTATAGGTGAATACGGGGTCGATCTGACCGTGTTCCTTGGTCTTGTCGTCGATGGTGACGATGATCGGCTTTGCGTTGATGGTCAGAGAAGCGGGGGAGTAGGTCAGCGTATTGTTGACGTTATCGCGGATG
>ONUI01000095.1 GCA_900320995.1 uncultured Eubacteriales bacterium | reverse complement strand
GCTGATGTTCGAAGAAGAGGAAGCCTGTACCCCCGGCGAATGGGAGCCGAAAGGCTTAGCTGCTCACCACACGCATTGTACCAAATGCGGACAGGAGATGACGGGATATCACGATTTCAAGGGGACGCGCAAGATCACCAAGTTCGAAGCGACTCCCTATAAGGGCGGCTTGTTCAACCTGTTCACCCGCTACAACTACCGCTGTTATTACACCGAGACCTGTAAGGACTGCCAAGGTGTGCGGCAAGGCTGGTTTGATTATCCGATTATTGACGTAGAGCGTTGGGCGGACTACCGAGCCGCGTTCGAATCGATCGTAAAAATGAACCCCGAGCAGCTGCAGAGCTTCAGCGATCAGGATTACCTGGAGGGCTATAAATACTTCTTGATGATCCCTTCTTGGTTTCTCAGCTCCGTCTATGAAGCGACGGGAACGAATGAGATGAACTTTGCCAATCTGCAGTCCGGCTGGCTGACCAAGCTGACGAACACCGATGACGCCGGAAGCTGTAAGATGTTCGACAAGAACGGCAAGGAGATCGCAAGCTACAAGCCTGACGGGAAGAAAGCTGCCGCTCCTACCGGATCTGACGGAATTGCCGCGACAGGCGACGACGAGGGTATCTCCGAGGACGAGATCGAGACATGGCGCTTCACCGAAGACGACGGCGCCGTGGTCGCGCTCAGCACCGACTACCTGATGTCGCTCGATGACGGCGAATACAGCTATACCGCCTGCTTCTCCAACGAGAACGGGGATAAAGCGGCGATCACGATGGTGTTCAACATCGTAAGCGACGAGCATGGCAAGAAGGTGACGAATCTTCATCCGCTCGGCACAATGGTCAACGCCGACGGCGGTATCGTCAGCATGAACCTTTCCAATCAGTATGTTCCGTATACCGGCGAGCCCATCACCCCGCCCGCCGTTACCCTGACGAGCGAGATGGGCGTCGAGTACGCCGAGGGCGAGGACTACACCCTGACCTATTATCAGGTCGTCGGCGGAGTGGAAGGCGAGCCGATCGAGGTCGAGATCGCAAAAGAGAAACTCAAGGATATCGGTACCTATAACGTTGTGGCAACTCCCACAAGAAACGGTGTGCTCTCGGGCGAAGCATGGGCGCAGTTCCGCGTTGCAGAAAGCCTACCTGCCATCTTAGGAGATGTTGACGGCGACGGAGTGGTTACGGTCCTTGACGCTACGTTCATCCAACGTCATTTAGCGGATATCCCGATCCCGTTTGAATTCAATGAGGCTGTCGCGGACGTTGACGGCGAGGACGGCGTGACGATTATTGACACGACAACTATCCAGCGTTGGCTCGCGGGCTTGAACGCGCCGAAGGGCATCGGACAGCCGACATTCATCGAGCCGGATGACGGAGATCGTTCCGCGCTGATCGGCTCATGGGCGTATGAGGAAGACGCAAACTTCATCTATACCTTTCACGAAAACGGCACAGGATCGTATACGGTATACGGCGAGAGTTTTGACTTCACCTATACCGACAACGGCAGTTCCGTCGAGATCGTATTTGACGACGCTCCCGGTACCTTTGATTATACGATCGACGGCAATACACTTGTCCTCGTTGACAGTACCGGCACAAATGTAAGATATCTCAGACAATAATCAATCTTTGAGGCTCCTTTCGGGAAAGCGGTCGCGTGCGACACGCTGTCACCGAAGGTGACTGAGGGTTGCCAAAACAATGCCTGAACCATAACAGTCATTGTGATGAGCCATCCTGTGTGTTGTGGGGCGCGAAGCTTAGTAAGCCTCCCTCTGACGAGGGAGGCATGGAAACGCGCTGCTCGAATAAACGTTTTTGATAAAATGAAATGACCACCTGTCCGGGTGGTCATTTTTATCTCATTCATTATTCTCTATCATCTTCCAATAGCCGGCGGCGTCTTCCTCATACTGACCGTAGGCGGTGTACCAGAGGGGCGGGAGGAAGCTGACGGGCTTGTGCTCGGGCAGGGCTCTGCCGAGACGGTCGATGTTGTCGCGCAGGTAGTGGACGAGCGTATCGCGCTGATCATCGAGCGAACGCTCCGGATCGTAGGCGATCGGCTTGCCGACGGAGATGATCGCGTTTTTCTTCTCCAGATATACGGGATAGAATTTGAGCGCCTTTTTGCTCTTGCGATAATACAGGCGGGCGATATCGACAAAGCCCGGCTGCAGCTCGTTGATGAATTCCGAGTACCGCTTGGGCGATTCGGCGAAGATCACCAGATGGTCGCCGTCGGTCAGCGCGCGGATACTCTGCTTGAACGTCTGGATGATCCTCGTGTCGTGATAGACGGGGATGGTGTTCGAGTAGCGCAGAAGGGGCGGCAGTCCCTTGGCGATGATATGCGCCATAAAGCGCCAGAACCATTTGCATTTGCGGGCGTTGGAGAAGAATACATCATGGTAGGCGTAGTTGACCGCCTCCTTGCTGTCCAGCGCACAGCTGATCGTCCATGACTGGTGCTTGGGCTTGAAGTCGAGCGTCATCATGACGGGGCCGCGGATCGCGGAATGGTTGCAGACGAATACCGCGGGTTCATCGGGCTCTTCCTCATAGACAGTTTTCGCGGGCGGAAGGAACATGACGCGCGCAAAGCCGCGGATGATCTTGTAATAAATGTAATCGAGCTTCATATCGGGTTCTCTTTCTGACTGCAGGGGAATAATTCACACGAGGTAGGGGAGAGTAATTAAAAAGGCGCGCCTTTATACTGATTTATGATAAAACGCTTAAACAAGATATTGGCGGAGAATTTCGTAGAGCGAGGCGGAGGACGCCGATAGGCTGGCGCCTTTCAAGGACAACAACGAAGCTATACGGAATTATACGCAATAGATGTTAAAGGGTTTAATTAGAAATCAGTATCACATCCTGTCGGGACAGGTGATGCTGAACATATCCAACACGTTCTTGATAACGGTCTTGGTCGCGGTGCACAGGCTCAGACGCGCCTGCATCAGCTTTTCGTCGTCACATTTGACGCGGCAGGCGTTGTAGAACTTGTGGAAGCAGGTCGCGACGTTGGTGACGTACTTGGTGATCTTGGTGGGGTCATAGTCGCGCGCGGCGGCGATGATCTCACTGTCGAAGGCTGAGAGCAGGTGGATCAGCTCGACTTCTTCGGGAGCGCCCAGCAGGCACAATTCCTCGTCGGTGCAGGAGCGCGCGGATACGCCCTCCGCCTCCAGATTGCGCAGGATCGAGCAGATACGCGCGTGGGCGTACTGGACGTAGTAGACGGGATTCTGGCTGTCCTGCTGGATCGCGAGGTCAAGGTCAAAGTCCATCTGGGTGGTGGCTTCACGGGTGTTGAAGATGAAGCGCGCGCTGTCTACGGGAACCTCGTCGAGCAGATCGCGCAGCTGGATCGCCTTGCCGGTACGCTTACTCATGGTGACGATCTGACCGTCGCGTACGAGCTTGACCAGCTGCATGAGCAGGATATCGAGCTTGTCGCCGTCATAGCCGATGGCGTTCATCGCGCCCTTGAGGCGCATGACATGACCGTGGTGGTCGGCGCCCCAGACGTTGATCAGTTGCTCAAAGCCGCGGTCGAATTTATTTTTGTGATAGGCGATGTCGGCGGCAAAGTAGGTGGGATTGCCGTTGGAGCGGATCAAAACATCGTCTTTTAATTCTAATTTGTCAATATAATCCTGCTTTTTGCCCTGACTGAGCAGGATCTCGGTGCAGATGTCCTTGTTCTTGTACCAGATCGCGCCGTCCTTCTCATAGGTCAGTCCCTTTTCGGTAAGGGTGTTGACGACCTCGGCGACAGAGCCGCTTTCGTGCAGGGTGCTCTCCATGAACCAGTTGTCAAAGTCGATCTTGTACTTCGCCATGTCATCCTGCATCCGCTTGATGTTGAGCGGCAGGGCGAAGTCGACCAGCGCTTTACGGCGTTCCTCACTGCTGACAGCCGTCAGACTGCCGCCGAATTTCTCTTTGAACTGCTCGGCGCGCTCGATGATATCCGAGCCCTGATAGCCGTCCTCGGGGAAAGCGAAGCTTTCATCAAACAGCTGCATATAACGCGCCTCGAGTGAAGCGGCGAATTTCTCGATCTGGTTGCCCGCGTCGTTGACATAGAACTCGCGGTATGCCTGATAGCCCGCCTTGTCCAGCACGGCGGCAAGGCAGTCGCCCAGCGCGCCGCCTCTGGCGTTGCCGAGATGCATGGGACCGGTCGGATTGGCGGATACGAACTCCACCATGACCTTTTTGCCCTGACCGTAGTCGCTCTCGCCGTAGCGCTCGCCCTCGTTCTCGATCTCACGCAGTACGGCGGCGAAATAGCGCTTGCTCAAAAAGAAGTTGATGAAGCCGGGACCCGCGATCTCGCATTTTTCGATAAAAGAATTTTCAAGATCGATATGATCCAGAATGATCTGCGCCGCCTTGACGGGCGCCATGCGGAATACGCGCGCGCCTGCCATCGCCACATTGGTGGCGATATCGCCGTGGGAGCGGTCGGCGGGTTCTTCGATGACGAAGCTCGGGATCTCGCCCTCGGGCAGCGCGCCCTGCTCCATCGCCGCGCCGACAGCGGCTTCGATCTGTTTTCTCAGGTTTTCGGTGACATTGGTGTTTGTTTTAGACATATACATTTTCCTTTGCTGTATGATTCTGCCTTCCCCTCGAGTAAACGCCGATTTAATCAACGCAACAATAACGGTGTCATTGCGAAGCCCGCATCAGTTAAGGTTGAGATTGCCACGTCGGGCTTGATCGCCCTCCTCGCAATGACTATTCATTTGCGGGCTGTGGCAATCCCCTTGTCATTCATGATATGAACAGTGAGATTCTGCTCCTATCAGGGGGATTCCCACGGTTGAGGAGTTGTCCAAATCTTTGATTTGGCTTACAACTCCCATGCAAGGCTCTCCCAAGAATCGGAACGGACGATTGAGTCCGTGAACGATGATTGGCTGAGAGCTACTGCCGCTTGCTCCCTCGGAATGACGACGAATACGAAAACTGCATTAATCGGCATGTACTTGATTGGAAGTCATGAGATTTATTTTTCCTTCACAGAAATATAGAATTCATTATAGCTCACGACGGTGCGGTTGAAATCGAGCTGATACGCCGCGGTGATCTCGCCGCCTTGTTCGTTCAGATCAACCTTGACGTCATCGGTGAAGATGCCGATGAACATCTGACCCATCGGGGTGTTGTACAGACATTCGTGACGCTTGCCTTTTTCCAGGATCAAATGACTGCTCATCTCGCCCTGACGGTCGATCGACAGAACGCCGTTTTCGAGCGTGACGGTGGTTTCGGTTTTCAGCTCGGGGCGATCCTCGGGGTATTCGGGGTAGGTGATCGTGATCCTGCCGTCCTCGACGGACATATCGCCGGCGGTGAACACCTCGATCTTGTCCGATTCTCCGTCGACGGTCTGTTTGCCGATGACGGTGATGATATATCTTTCTTCCATCCTCCTACTCCTTTATGAAAATGTTTCAGGTATGCGTGACAGATGCGGAAGTTTGTTTCGAGGGAGTATCAGTATTCCTCGATGTTGATGTGTTCTACGTGGTTGTGGGGGCTGTTGTTCAGGAACAGCGCCGCGTATTTCTCAAAGTCCGCGGGCGTATCGCTGACATAGTAGTTCGATTCGCCCTTGTGGTCATCGTCGCGCAGCAGACCGGCTCCCCGCAGGATCTTCTGCGTATAGATCGCGGTCTCCTTGCCCGAGTCGATCAGGGTCACGCCGTCGCCCATCTCCTGACGGATAGCGTCCGCGAGCAGCGGAAAATGGGTGCAGCCCAAGATCATGGTATCGATGCCGCTCTCCTTAAAGGGCGCCATGTAGCGGCGCACCATGAGCTGTACCAGCTCGTCGGCGGGATCGACCAGACCGTTCTCCACAAAGGAGACAAAGAGCTGACAATGCTGCTCGAACACCTCGTTGATGGTGGCGGCGGTGCCGATCACGCCGATCTTGCCGTTTCTGGTGACCCGTGCCGCGGTAAAGCAGGTGGGGTTGACGACGCCGGTGTAGGGGAGACCCAGCTCCTCGCTGAGATCGGGCGCTACCGAGCTGACGGTACCGCACGCGGCGACAAGGATCTTGACGCCCATCTTTTTGAGGAAACGGGCGTCCTGCAGCGCGTATTTGCTGATGGCTTCACGGCTCTTGCTGCCGTAGGGCACGCGTCCCGTGTCGCCGAAGTAGACGATATCTTCCTGCGGCATGATCTGTTGTATCTCGCGCACAGCGGTCAGACCGCCGAGTCCCGAGTCAAAAACGCCGATGGGGGATTGCTTCATATGATTACCTCATTTCAGCCTCCCTTTCCTAAGGGAGGTGGCACGAAGTGCCGGAGGGTTGCTGTGTAAGGATCCTGCTTATGGCGGTGATCCTGATATCGGTAACGTATCAACCCTCAGTCACCGTGACACAAGTGTCCGGTGACAGCTCCCTTAGGAAAGGGAGCCTTTGTGCACTTCCTGATTGCACATATCTATACATTATATATAATACCACAAACCGTCATCCCATGCAATAACAAAATTTCGCTTGCATTATTCGGCTGTTTCATGTATAATACCTATAACTATGGGAATAGGTTGAGATTGCCACGGGCTGACACGCGTGTCGAGCCCTCGCAATGACGATCTGTATGATAAGATTGTCGCAGACTGCGCTATAGCAATAACTAATAAAAAAGGAATGATTACTATGCTGGATCAGGCATTCGGACATATTTCGGATAAGGTGGAAGAGGCGCTGAAGCCGCAGGGCTTTACCCGCCAGAAGATCACCTCCGATAACGATAACGAGCTGGTATCGCTGTATACCTCCGAGACCATGGCGTATTCCGTCATCTATTATAAGGATAAGCAGCATACCCTGCTGCGCGAATGCGCGATGACCGACGACGGCCCCGATAACAACTGGAAGACCCTCGCGACGTGGATGTTCGATCCCGATCACGACACCATGAAGGAAGCGAGCTCCATCGCGAACGACTTCTGTGACGCGATCTCCGCGCCGAGCGCGATCAAGAAAGTGAAGCAGACGAAGAAAACCAAGAAGAATGATGACGGTAACGCCGATCCTGTGTTCCTCTCTAAGCGTTTTCTCACGCTGTTCCCCGATATGAAGGACGAGATCCGCGACGAGCAGGATTGCTACTATCCGTTCCGCGGCGTCACCTTCGCCAGAGCGAGCATCGTGCCGCGCGTCAATCAGCTGATCAAAACGGGCAAGGCGGGTGAGCTGAAGAAGCTCGGCAACATCCTGACCACCCAGTATACCAACGGCGACGCCGACACCCGCTCGATCATCACTATCGTGATCCTCAACGGGATCCCCGAAGAGGATGAGGCGAAGATCGAGGAATACCTCGGCGACGACCTCAAAAAGGCGTTCCAATTCGCAAAGAAATACCGCAACAAGACCGTTAAGCCCGAAAAGGAAAAGAAGAAGAAAAAGACGATGGCACAGCGGCTGGAGGGTATGCAGCGCTGAGCCTGAGTTGACTACCGAATCACGGAGGT
>ONUI01000077.1 GCA_900320995.1 uncultured Eubacteriales bacterium | reverse complement strand
AATCCGCTTTCCGCCTCATATGTACCGACCATTCTCTCTAAAATATCATTGTAAGATTCCAGATAGATCCACCTCCGTAGTCGTTTCATTATTCCGATAGCTTACCCTGATCACGGCGATCAGGTTTTCACATGACTGCACCTCCACCTGTGTGTCACAGATGTCGGCACAGCTCTCCTTGATCAGCATATCGAGCTTTTCGCATAGCATTTCGTCATCCGCGCTGAGCCCGCGATAATCCGTGCCCAGCTCTCTGTCATAGACAAAGTCGCCTTTCATCGTCAGCGCCGAGATTCGCACACGCTGCACGGCTTCTTCGATATCGGTGATGTACAGATAATCACCCGACGCTGTCATAGCGATATCGCCGTTTGCTACCTTGACGTCCATCACGACACCTCCCTGCCGTTGATCAGTACCTTGCCGCTGTTTTTCAGCACAATACTGGCGCCGCCCGCGGAATAGAGCATCAGCTCTCCCGGCTCCAGCTCCTCCTGCGGCGTTACCGCTACGCCCAAGCACACCGCGCCGCCCGCGCCTTCCATCACCACGGTAGGCGCGCCCGCGACCGGCACATACGCGATCCCCGCGGGCGCGATCAGCGGCAGTGCGCCGTAGTCGCGCGTTGCGCTGACCGAAACGCTGCCGTTGTTTGCCGATCGGATCTCTCCGGCGGACGCTCCCGCCGCGCTGAACGAGCGTCCTGTCATATATTCATTGATCCACATCAAAAAGACCTCCTCTTGAGTGTGATATTACTGTACGCGCCGTCGCCCTTCATCCGATAATGCACAGCGCTGATATAGAGCTCGTCCGTTTCGCCGAGGATAGGATCATCGATCACGGCACGATTCCCCTCTGTCCCCAGCAGACAGCCCTCACAGCGCAGATAAACCGCATAGGATCTACTGTCGCCGTTTTTGATCATCGCGTCGGCGCACTTCATCGGGCTCTCTGTCAATACGGCGTTCAGGTAGCGCTCACGGCGCACGCCGCGCTCCTTTGCCGAAGTATTATGGATCGGGAACGAATAGGCGCCGCCGTTGGTCGCTTTGACATGGACGGCTGAGATCTCCTCACAGCGCTTTTTCACCTCGCGCAGTCGGGTATACCGCACGCCGTCCCCGCCGAATACCGTGACCCCACTGTGCTCCAAGCCCTTCGGATACAATACCCCGGTCGAACTGACACGCGGCGGAGTCAGATAGCACGCGATACAAAAGGTCTTCAGCGCCTTCCAGCAGGAGGTGCCCTTCGTGACGCTCTGTTCGCCGAAGAATACCTCGTCCGAGTCAGTCCCGAGGGTGACGCCGAAGGGCTTTGCGTACCGCTCGACCATCAGGGAAAGCGACGGATGATCGTATTCACACGGCATCGCCTCATTGTCCAGCAAATGCGCCGCCAATGAACGCGCGCTCACCTTGAGATAGGTGCCGTTACGCTCGCAGATATGTTCCTCTTCATCGATCACACCGATAAAGATCGGGGCATCCCCGTCGTACATGGTGATCTCACACAGCTCCGCGGTCGGGGTGTAAGGAAACAGCGCATACAGCGCGTCCGCCGGAACGCCCTCGTCCACGTCGACCTGCAGGGACAGGATCCGCGGCATCACCACTTTTTGTCCGTAAACATCTTTCAGCTCACATCTCAGCATATCCTTACCCTCACTCCCTCGCCGATATCGTCGATCAGCGGGATCTGAGGATTCAGCGCCGTCAGCTCTTCGATCGGTCTGCCGTAGACGTAGGCGATATCCCACAGGCTCTCGCCCGATGATCCTGTCACATAATACCGCTCTCCCCGCAACGCCTTACGCGGACTCTTTGTTTCCGCAAATACAAAGCGGTAACGCAGAACGTCATCCTGCGGCTCCGCCGAGAGGGAAAGCTCCTTGAGATACGCGTACAGCGGCTGCATTTTCGGCAGTACCAGCTTAGCAGGCGTATGGTTGCGCTGTAGCATTTCAAGCGTGTGATACTGCTCGATACAATCCGTCCCGAACAATACGCCCTCGCCCGATACACGGCACAGCTCCCTGCCCAAAACCTGACAGTCAGCCTCACAGCACGGCGACAGGTATTCCTGCAGTCGGTTTTTGTCGCTGATATGGAGCTTCTCGGGATTATGGCGCATGCTCACGCCGCCGAATCGCATCGGTGCCCATTTCATATCAGCCTGACCTCCTCTTCCTCGGTGAACGCCTTGTTATAGCGCCGCGCGTCGCGCTCCAGCTCCTGTGACAGCCGTTCACTATCGTTATTGAAGCTTTCATATACGATCTCTTCATTCATCATCCGTCACCGCTTTTCTCATCTGATCCGCTTCGAGGGTGAACACCTCGACAGCCTTTTGGTTGCCCTTGAGCACCGATTTTCGCTCCGTCACGCGACAGTTCTCATAATGATACGTTGTACCGTTATCCTCTACACGCAGTGTAAACTCCTCCTGTGTCGGCAGTTGCCCGTCAAACAGCGCCATGAGCTCGAGCCTGATCTCATACCGCGATCCCTGCGGGATCCGTTCATACGGCTCCGTTCGGAGATACTCATACACATCATAGAATCGCTGCTTTTGAACGGCAGTGAAGTCCATAACACCGAAGAGCGGCGTATCACCGACAAAGAGCTTCACATCGGTACCCCTGACGATCCTCAGCTCATTCACGCGACCGCCTCCTCTGTCATGCTCAACCGTGCCGTGACGTCTCTGTACTCGACGCGGGCGGCAGTATCATAGCCGATGCCCGACAGGACCAGCGCGTCGATCGCGTTTTCGTGATCCTGCTGTTCGAGCGCGTCCATCAACAAACCGCTTGCTCTGAGCAGTGCCGATCCCGAGGTGCCCTCCGGCGCGTAGACGCGCAGACACAGCTCGATCTCATGAAGTTCACCTGTACTGCGTTCTCCGATTCGGCTGCCGATGAAAAACCGGCTCACCTTTTCTTCATTCTCGGTGACAGCTACCGTATATTTTGTGACGGGGCTGGGTGTTTTATGTGCGGGATAGCCCGGAATGAACGCAAACGCCTCCAAAGCGCCGTAATGCTTCACGCGCGTGATCCATTCATCGATCCTGTTCACGATCGAAGTCGTCATAATAATCCTCCTTACGCCTGTATTCCGGCATCAAGATCGCCCATACATAGATATCCTCGTCGTGCGCGGCAAAGATCTCCGCCGTCACCACCGTATACCATGTATGCTTGCAACAGATCCGCATACCGTCCTCCAGCGGTCGGTCACCCGGTCCGATGTACAGCAGATAGCGGTTGTCAAAATAGCCCGCCGGAATATAGCGGTCGTTGATATACAGACGGTGTCGCCGCCTGAGCGGCTGGACAAAGGCCTTTACGACCTCTGTCCTGCCGCCGCGGGATATCCGGACGGTGTTGCCGAATTTCTTCAGTGCGCGGTCAAGATAAGATGTCAGCTTCATACCCTCACGCTCCTGAACGCAAAGTCACCGCCGAAATCGATGATGTCGGATATGTCCGTCTGTTCCGATTCCCAGAGCTTCTGCGCCGCCTGCCCGATCGCCTCCACATCCATCTGCACGTCGCCGACCTTGAACGACTTCAAGTCGTCCAGACGACCCATCTGACTGATGCGATAGAACGCATAGACCGCGCAGGCGTGTTCGGCACGCCGCAGATCGCTTTCACTGAGCTCGCCGCACCGCGACTCGAACAGTGCCTTGCAGTCCTCGATGATCGGCAGAAAGCGCGACACATCCTTCATCTCAAAGCCCGACACCAGCGTAAAGCGTTCGATGATCTCTTTAAAACGCAAGTGTCATGCCCTCCTTAGTAGCTCAGCTTCTTCGCCGCGCCGTTATAGATCTTCGCGAAGCCGGCGATACAGCTGATCGACGCCTTCTCGAGCTGACGGTCGATCAGCTTGTCGTAGTCGACCGCTACGTCGCCTGCCACGACCATCTCGAGCGCGCAGTTCTTGTCCAGACCGATGATATTGTTACCGGTCAGCGCGGTGGTGTGGATGAGGTTCGCGCCGAGCGGTGTGATCATCTTGCCGCTGCCCTGGAAGTTCAGACCCGCTACCGCGTCCTTCATCTCGGACATGGTCAGCAGGTCGGTCATCGCGGGAGTACCGGCGAGCACGGTATTCAGCTCAAAGGGAGCCAGCGCTGACCACATGCTGATCAGATCGGCATAGCTCAGGCTGCCGGACGCGGCGGGAGTGACGCTGTCACAGCCGTTCTGGTTGCCGTCGCCGTTGATGATGACGTCCACCGCGTCAGCCATCTGGGTGCGCGCGATATACGCGCCGATCTGCTTGAGGGTGACGGTGAAGAGGTCGATGCGCTGGAAGCGCAGTGCCTCGTAGCTTGCGACCAACATTCTGCCGCGCTTGTGCAGGCGCACCAGATTATCGCTGGTCTTGATCTCGGTCGTCGGGATGAAAGCGCCCTCCGCGACGCGCTTGAGGCTCTTGTCGTCATCGGTCAGGCTCGAGGTGCAGGAGCGATAATCCATGCCGTCGATCTTGGTGACGGTCGCGACGATATCGCTCAGCATATCGGCTTCTTCCCTGCCGGCGTTGACCGCGCGGCTGACATACTCGGGGAACAGCGCCGCCGAGTCGGTGGTGGCAAAGAACTTCTCGATGGTATCGGAGCCCTTGCCGCTGACCTTGATGTCAAAGCGCTTGAGCTGACGCGAAAATGCGTCCAGACCCTCCAGCGCGGTGCCCTTATAGTTCTCAGAAGGATCCATTTCCTCCAGAATCTCTGTCAGGGATCTGCCGGTCTGGTACATCCCTTTTTCCAGGTTGATTTTTTCAAAATTAGCCATATGATCTCCTCCTTTACAGAATAAAACCGACGGTGCTGTCGTCGGTATAGACGACCAGTCTGTCGATACCGCTCTCAGCCGCCTTAACGCCCGAGGTTGCCGCCGCGAGCTTATTGTAACCGACGTTGACGGTACCGGATTTAGCCGCTTCGACATAGCCATCGAGCTGAACAGCGGCGTAGCCGTCGTTCTCGCCTGCGCATACGCCGATGAAGCTGTCGTTGGCTGCCGCCTTGGTGACCTTGCCGGAAGCGGACATCTTGACGAGATCACCCTTTTTGACGGTGTTTGTACATTCAAAGGTCAGGACATTTTCCTTAAAACCTGCAAAACTGATATTCATAGTTACCTCCGTTAGATTCTGAATTCTGTGTTGCCGACGGGCTCGTCGGGTTCATTGCCGCTCAGCTGAACCATGACCTTTTGTTCCTTGCGGCTGAGCGCCTTGAGCAGTGACTTTGCCTCGTCGATACTGAGCTTGGAGAGAATACAATTCTCAACCGTAAAGTCGAGCTGTACACCCTTTTTTCTGAGGGCGGTTTTCAGGTTCTGTACCAGCTCCTCGCGATACGCCTTGGCATACGCGCTGTCGCTCTCCAAGCGTTCGATATACTCTTTCAGAGAGGCAGCCTCACTCTTGGTGAGAGTTACCTCATTCTCGCCTGTCAGAGCTTTACAAATTTCGTTCATATCTTTCTCCTTATATCCTTTTATCACACCTGCCGCGCGCTGCGCAGGCACGGCGACAAAGCTGAATTCATATGCGTCATGCGGCTCTGTCAGCTCACCGTAACACAGCTCGCCGTTATACTCTCTGCCCTTTTGATGGTTGCACAGCGGCGAGTGCATCTCGTTGCGGCAAATGGAACAAACGGTGTGTCCCACACTGCATCCGACAGAGACCTCCTTGACGATGCCCGCCTCGATCGCCTCGATCAGCTCCGCGTTGCCCTCGGTGCGGCGGATATACGCCCTTGCCGTCAGGCGGAAGAGCTGATCGCCGCGTGAGGTAAAAGCGCCGTCCACGCTCTCGACCTTGCAGGAAATGATCCTCGCCTTCTGGTTCTTAGCGGTCGGATCGTGGTCGATGATGCCGGTCTTGCCGACAAAGAGCTTTTCGAGCGCAAACAGCGATTCTACCGTAAAGCGTTCATAGTCGCGGTCGACGTCGTTGTCGCATAGCGCCACCGTGAAGAGATACACCTCGTCGGCGCTGAGCTGTCGTCGGGAATATTGATTGACCAACTCCATCTCCTTCATCAGATCCGCGCTGTCCGCGCTTTTGATCACCTGTCCGTTTTTCATCCGTTCACCTCCGTACTCTGTTCGATCTGCGCTGCACGCGCGTTGTCCAGCCGTGCCGACGCAAGCTCCGTTTCATCCTGCAGGCTGATGTTGCTCCACTCCACGCTGACGGCGGGATCCAGCCGCACGGAATCCAGATAGATCCGCGCGATCTTTTCGATCACCGGTGTGAGCAGCGAGCGGTAATACTCCAGCTCCGACGTCAGGATATCCGCCTGCTGAGAGGACATCCTCTCGGTCGAGGACCATGACAATCCCAGCAAAAACGGCGGGATCGAGAGCTTTGCCGCGATCTGCTCGAGCACGTGGCGGATCGGGATATCACAGTCGATGATCTGGCTGTCCGCACCGATCGCGCGGATGTTGACGTCGCCGACCGACACAAAGTCGCACACTCTGCCCTTATCACGCATCGCGCGACTCCATTCCTCCGCTATCTCCTTGACGCGCTGACGCGCGCCGACCGCGCCGGTGCCCGCGGGCGGATGATAGGTCACGGCATAGCGCACGTTGCCCGCGCGCTCAAAGTTCTGTCCCACACAGCGAAAGATCTTCATCA
>ONUI01000043.1 GCA_900320995.1 uncultured Eubacteriales bacterium | reverse complement strand
CGTATCCCTCTCATATCCCAAGCTGATCGATATCTTCCGCCGCGATAATACCAGCATCGGCAGAGTGATCCTCTTCGATGACGGCAAGATCTCCGCTCGCGTAGAATCAGTGGAGGAGGATTGCATCGTCACGCGCATCCTCACCGGCGGCAGACTGTCGAACCGCAAGAGCATCAATATCCCCGGTTATTCGATCAATATGCCGTATATCAGCCAGAAGGACCGTGCCGATATCGAATTCGGTCTGAAGATGGGCGTGAACGTGATCGCAGCTTCCTTTGTCCGTTCCGCGGACGACGTCATCAAGCTGCGCGACTATATCGACAGCCTCGGCGGCGAGGACGTCGAGATTATCAGCAAGATCGAGAACCAGAGCGGCGTGGACGACATCGACCGCATCATTGAGGTCAGTAACGGCGTGATGGTAGCCCGCGGCGATATGGGCGTGGAGATCCCGTTTATCAAGCTGCCCGAGATCCAGAAGATGATTATCCGCAAATGCGTGCTGGCGGGCAAATATGTCATCACCGCGACCCAGATGCTGGACAGCATGACCACCAACATCCGACCCACCCGTGCCGAGATCTCCGACGTTGCCAACGCGGTATATGACGGCACCTCGGCGGTGATGCTCTCCGGCGAGAGCGCGGCGGGTATGTATCCCGTCGAGTCGGTCGCGGCGCTCAATGATATCTGTACCGAGGCGGAGAAATACGAGAATCTGATGCTGCTGCGCGGCGCGTCGGCGACCCAGACCGACATGACCGCGTTCCGTGAGAATATCTGTGAGGCGGCTAAGACCGTTGCCGAGAATATCGGCGCGAAGGCGATCATCGCCGAGAGCAAGACCGGCGCTGTGGCGCGCGCGATGGCGCGCTGCCGTCCGTCGTGTCCGATCATCGCAGTCGTTACCGGCGAGCAGGTATGCCGCAAGCTGTGCCTGAGCTGGGGCGTTGTGCCGGTACTGGGCAAGGAGAAGAAAACCTCCGATGAGATCACGTTGCAGGCGGTCGAAAAGGCGCTGCATACCGGCATCGTGGAAAAGGGAGATACCGTCGTGATCATCAGCTCCAACAAGACCGTACCGACCTCCGGTACCGACACGCTGAACATCCGTATTGTTTAACCACTACATCACTATATCACAACAATCGCGGGATACATTATTTCAGTGTCCCGCTGACTTTTTATCAGGGAGATCATGATGAAGAAACCGATCACGGCTTTACTGAGCCTATTATTGATTATGAGCATGATGACGTCGACCGCTGTTTTTGCACAGGAAACGACCGAAGCGGAACAGGTAATCGATATCGATAGGGTGGATGCCAATACAACACCCGACACAGAGAACTATACCATCGTCGACGATGGTGAACCGCTGCTCGAGGTGGTGCATGTCAAAGAACCGGGCGCTACCGCCGCGCTGGACAACGGCTTGACAAACGGTTACTATACCGCTGAGTTTATGATCCCGGAAAGCAGCTATCAGGTATATCTGACCGGCTTGACGCAGGACAATGTCAGCGAGATCCGTCAGGCGATCATCGAAAGCTATACCGAGGGTGAAGATTTCGAACTGGAAAACCTCGGCTTTATCGACGCGGAAAAGACATGGGCGAACGACGGTGACGAAAATCTGTGCTGGGCGGCTTCTACTGCTAACATCCTGACCTATACGGGATGGGCGGCTCAGGCGGGCTTTGACACCACCGACGATCTGTTTGAAGCTTTCATCAACAATTTTACCGATGACTCCGGAAATGTTGAGTGCGCGACAGGATGGTTTGTCAACGGAATAGCCGCGCCCGAGGGTGCTCAGCCGACGCCGGGGACCGGAAGGTATCTCCCGCTGTATAACTACAGCAACATGGTTGATACGTTCGATGCATATAACAACTGTGCCGAACAATTCCGAACGGTCTATCCCAGACTCAAAGCAGGCTACGGCGTATCGCTGAGCCTTTACATTTACGGGAACAACGGCTATGAGGGCGGTCATGCGGTCACACTATGGGGCTTTGTGACGGACAGACGCTATCCCGAAACCTCCGCGCAATACTACCATAGTGTGTTCATCACTGATTCCGATTCCGACAAGAATTCGGTCAAAAATGGAAAAGATCGCCGTGACGCGGACGATGTGATGAGCTTGTATACGCTGGAGTCTCAGGTGCAGGAAGGGATCGATACTTATTCGATCAATATCTCCTATCAAAAGATCGGGCTGATCGCGGAGGCGGTCACCGTGGTGCCCTACAGCGCCGACATCCCTTATGAAACTTCCCCGGAAGCGACGCTGGATCCGGTCAACTACCCCGATATCGTGCTCGATCCGTTTATCCTGTCGAATGATCCAAACGATGATGAAAACACCATTACGATTTTTGCCGAAGGTGAGACGATCTATTACCATCCCTATATGATGAATGTTGCCAACGCGGATTATGTCGGCAAACTATATTTGGTCGTTACGGTAAAAAACGCGCAGGGAAATGACGTGTATTCCAGAACCTTCAATTATTCAAACTCTAATACGATCAGCCAAAATCACGCAATGGGCTTTACTCCGCAGAGCATCACCCCAAAGCTGCCGGTGGGCGACTATACGATCACCGCGTCCTTCAGCCCGAACCATAACGTGACCGAGGCTTACTATTTCAACAATACGCGCAGTATCGATTTCAAGGTCAGAGGGAAGTATCTGCTCGGCGACGCCAACGGTGACGGCGTCATCGGCACGACGGATATCACAAAGATGCAGCGGATCCTGGCCAGGCTGGATCACAGCATGGACGATATGATGAGACAGCGCTGCGATATCAATCAAAGCGGCGATCTTGCTCTGCCGGATGCGACGATATTGCAGCGCAAGCTGGCACATATGGAAGTAGCATTTCCGGTTGGGGAATCCCGCTTTTATGATTGATTCAATAATGCGGCGCCCTGTTTGAACAAACACATGATAGGCTTATAGAGAAAATGGACTTTGCATACACCTTGATCAAATCAAAACGAAAGACGATCTCGCTGGAGGTGAGAGGGGACGAGCTGATCGTTCGCGCTCCCAAACGCACCACAAAGCGTGAGGCGGATGAATTCGTCAAAAAGTATGAGGCATGGATCATCAAAAAACGCGGTCAGATCGCGGAGCGCAATGCGACGGAGCAAGCTGTGCCGAAGCTCAGTGAGGAGGAGCTGCGCGCGCTGGCGCAGATGGCAAAAAAGGTCATCCCCGAGAGGGTCGCGTATTACGCGCGGATCATGGACGCGCACTACGGCAGGATTACCCTGCGGTGTCAAAAGACCCGCTGGGGCAGCTGCTCGGCTAAGAAGAATCTGAACTTCAACATCCTCTTGCTGCTCACCCCGCCCGAAGTGCTCGACAGCGTGGTGGTGCACGAGCTGTGTCACCTGTTCGAGATGAACCACAGCGCGCGGTTTTATGAGCGGATGTACGCGGTCTATCCCGCGTATGACCGCTGGAATCGCTGGCTCAAGGAAAACGGCGGTATGATCATGGCGCGCGCGGGAAACAGATAAAACAAAAGCACTTCCGAAATCGATCGGAAGTGCTTTTTCATGATGCTTATTTATGATAGGTGATGGTAAAGCCGTCGGTGTAGAACCAGCTCAGGTGATTGTCGTTCGCGTCCATCGCGCGGATGGTGTAGGTGTAGGGCGTTCCGTCCTTGACGTCGGAATCGACAAAGGAGGTGCCGGTGGAATCGGTGAGCTTTGTCCAGCCGTTCCTGCCCATGTAATAGACGCGGTATTTGGACGCGCCCGCAACGGAATTCCATCGGATCATCACGCCGCTCGAGGTGTTGGAGAGCGTCAGCTTGGGCGCTTCGACATATTTGACGCTTTTGCCGGAGCGGAAGTCGCTGGTATACGCGGAGCCGTCCTCGGTGATACAGCGCACGGTGTAGGTGTAGGTGTGGTTGGATGAAACATCCTTGTCGATATAAGAGGTCTCTGTCGTATCGACCATTCTTGTCCAGCCCTTGGAGCCGTAGTAGAAGATACGATATTTCTTTGCGCCGCCTACCTTGTCCCAGCTGATCTTGACGCCGTCAGCCTCGTTGGAAACGCTAAACTCGGGCGCACGGATAAACTGGATGCGGAAGCCGTCGGTATAGAACCAGCTCAGGTGATTATTGTTGCTGTCCATCGCGCGGATGGTATAGGTATAGTTGGTACCGGAGGCAACATCAGTATCGAGCACGGAGGTACCGGTGGTATCCTCGAGCTTTGTCCAGCCGTTACCGCCCTTGTAGTAAACGCGGTATTTGGACGCACCCGCGACAGCGTCCCACCTGATCCGAACACCGTCCTCTTCGTTGGTGAGTGTCAGCTTCGGCGCGGCATAGTATTTGATGCTCTTGCCGGGGCGGTAGTCGCTGGTGAATTCGGTGCCTTCCTTGTTGATGCAGCGCACGGTGTAGGTGTAGGTGTGGTTGGAGCTGACGTCGGTATCGATGAAGGCGTTATTGGTGGTTTCGGCGAGCTTTGTCCAGCCGCGGCTGCCGTAGTAGTATAAGCGGTATTTCTCAGCGCCCTCGACCTTGTCCCAGCTGATCTGTACGCCGTCGGCGGCATTGGACAGGCTGAATGTGGGCGCGGACAGGAAGGTGATCAAGAAGCCGTCCGGATAGAACCAGCTCAGATGATCACCGTTTTCATCCATCGCGCGGATGGTGTAGGTGTAGCGTGTGCCGGAATCAACGTCGTAATCGACCGTCGAGGTGTCCTCGGTATCGACGAGCTTTGTCCAGCCGTTACTGCCGCGATAGTAGACGCGGTAGGATGATGCCTGAGGGACAGCGTCCCAGCTGATCTGTACACCGTCCTCCGCGTTGCTCAGCCGCAGGATGGGAGCGGTGTAGTATACTGCCGACGCGCCGTCGCGGTCGTAATCGCTGATGAAGCGGGAACCGTCCGGCGACATACAGCGCACCGTATAGGTATAGCGTTTGCCGGAAACAACATTGGGATCGATGTAAGAGGTCTCGCCGGTCTCCGCGATCCTCGACCATCCGCTGCTTTCTGTTTTGACATAGACGCGGTAGAGCTTGGCGCCCGGTACGGGATCCCATGTGATCCTGACGCCGCCCGCATAGGTGGAGGCATTCGGCTGAGGCGTCTCCAGCTTCGCTTCGGCGACACTTTCGACATAGCTGAAGCGAGCGTTGTGTCGGTTGTAGTCGTTGTCGATGACGACATTGTCATTGATGTCGTTCACATACCTGACCTTTGCGGCGAGGTGATAGGAGCCTGCCTTTTCAACGCCGAAGATCAGCTTCATCACGGGTTTCTCGGAGTTGAAGGAGTAGCCGTTCACGTTGGCGAAGTTCATGACATAGCCGGTGAGCCCGAAGGTGTTGGGGGTGTCAAAGCGTTTTACGACAGAAGAATTCGCCGTTGTGGGCGCAATACGCTGAATATGGGTCGCGATCTCGTCCTGACTGTAGCCGCTGAATGCCGAAAAGTCGATCGGCAGCTCAACCTGTGCCGTTGTGATGCTTTTGCCCGTGGTACGGAACGCAATGCTGTATTCGATGTACTCTCCTACCTTTGCGGTGATGGTCTTGTTGCCGACCGTGATCGTGGCGACGTCATCCGCGGCGGATGCGCCGATACAGCCGACCCCGCAGACCGATAGGATGAGAGCAAGCGTCAGAATGATGCTGACGATTTTTCTTTTCATCATATTCCTCCAATCCGAGTCAACATAATTGTATTATATACTAATAAATAAACAAATACAAGATGAATGTATTAACATTTTATAAATAAAAGTATGTTATAAATAACAGCATGACCGTCACAAATGACGATCATGCTTTCTCCTATTATGAAATATCAATACTGACTGAGCAAGCCGACGTTGTACTGTTCGATCACGCTGAGCGAGCCGTCGTAGCCCGGATCGGGATGATACCACGACTGGGCTTCGTAGTAGGATCGGATCGACGCGGTGCGAAAGACAAAGCCGTGCCTTGCGTAGATCTCATTGACCGCGTCCTGCCCGAAGCTGTTTGACAGGGGCGTGCCGCTCATGCTGTAGATTTTCGCCGCGACCTCATCGTTCGTCAGATAGCGGGTGGAAGAATCGGGGAACAGCATACCGCCGGAGGATCCCGACTGACTGCCTGCGGCAGGATCGGTGCTTTTCGGCGCGGCGGTCGTTTCTGTCGGTTTGATGATCGCGGGCGGTTGAGTGGGAGCCGCAGTGGGCTGTGAGGAACTGCCGACGTTGACGGTGCAGGACGCCTTGACGTCATTATCGCTCTTGCAGGTGATCGTGGCGACGCCCTCAAAAACGCCGGTGACAAAGCCGTCTTCGTTGACGAACGCGATATTCGGGTCGCTGCTCTCCCAGCTCAGCGCGACATGCGACGCGTCGGCGGGTTTGTAGGCGGCTTCCAGCTGGATCGTTTTGCCGACCTCGATACGGACGCCGGTGGCGCTCAGGGTGATCTCGTTGATCAGCTTATCTGATACCTTGACGCGGCAGGTGGCGGTCTCGCCGTTTTCGAGAGAGGCGGTGATAATTGCTTCTCCGGCGGATTTGGCGTTGACCTCGCCGCCGATGACGGTGGCGACCGCGTCGTTATTGCTCTCCCAGCTCACCCGCGTCGCCTTGCCCGCGGACAGTTCCGCGCTGTCGCCGACGGTCATATCCAGCTGTGTTTGATCGAGTGTGAGCTTTTCATTGCAGCCTGCCAGAATGACGCAGACGGTCAGGCAGCCCAATAAGAATAGTATAAAGCGTTTCATGTGAACCTCCGGAGTATTCCGCGTGATATCTACCCCTGATGTTGTGTCGTTCCCCTCGCGATGGCTTCTCTCTCGGCGCACAGCTCGCGGTACAGCTCGCGGGAGGTGAAGCCGATGTTCCGATCGGTTTGTATCGCCTTGAGCGGGACGCTCAGCTTCTTGCGGCGGAGCTGATCGAGAAAGAGATTGAGCATACCGCCTCTGAGTTCCGCGAGATAGAGCATCTCTTCGTCAAAATCCTCACCGTCCCTGACGGAATCATCCTGCGACAGCCCCAGCAGATATCCGAGCGTATAGCCGAATTCGGCTTTCTCGATACTGCGCGAATCAAAGCCGAACTTTCGGCACAGCAGTTTCACCTTTGCGTCCTTTTCGGGAGGGAGATTATAGATCAGTACTTCGCTCATGGCGTTACCTCCGCATGATAGCATGAACCTGTGATTGGATTTTTCTCTCTTCTTTTCCTTATTCTACCATAATAGGCAGAATATTGCAAATATGTAATTCTCTTGTTGTTGACATATTGCTTTTTTAGAATTATAATTAAAGTAGACAACTATATGTCACAGATCTTCTGTGGCTTACCTATATATATTTGATACAGAAAGAGGTGATCCTATGCGAAGAGTATTACAAAAAACGATTGCCGCATTGCTGGCGGTTCTGATGCTTTCCTCATTTTTGAGCGTAACAGCCGTTGAGCTGGAGGATGAAAACGGTGAGCCGTCAGCAGCAGAGGTCGGGGCGGGTGTGCCCGTAATCACTTCGATGCGTTCCGACCGTGAAGGCGTCCGCATCGAGTGGCAGACGATAACAGGCGTCCATCATTATCGTGTGGACAAATGGTACAGCGACGGCCGCGGCTGGCAAAGGCTGACGGATACGACACAGCTGTATTATGTCGATCCGTCCGTCGTTTCGGGCAACACATATCGATATCGCCTCTACGGAATGACCGCTTCAAACGACGTTATGACCACCACCGCGTCCGGGTCGATCACCTATTCCGCTCCCGCCGTATTGACCGGCGCGGATACAACGGATGAGGGCGTCCGTATCTACTGGAACAAGGCTTCGGGCGTCAGCAAGGTGGCTGTACTGCGTATGGAGAACAGAGCGTGGAAGCAGATCGCCGTATCCTCCGGCAACTCTTATCTGGATGAAAATGTTACCTACGGCAACCGCTACCGCTATACCGTCAGAGAGCTGACGAGCAGCGGCGCGTATATGTTTGATTATTTTGATGAAACAGGGCTGACCCACGCGTATCTGAGAACACCCGTGCTGAGTGTCGAGAACACGACAGGCGGCGTGATGCTCAAATGGGACGCGATCGAAGGCGCCGAAGGCTACCGTGTGTTTTACCGCGGTTCCAACGGTTGGACGCGCATGGCGACGACGGAAAACAACTATCTGCTGGATGATGATGTGCGCTCCGGCAACACCTATACCTATACCGTGCGGTGTGTTAGCGCCGACGGCGAGCGCTACACCAGCGACTGTGATACAACAGGAAAATCCATCCGCTATATCGCCGCGCCCGTGCTGTTGTCCGCGACCGGTACCGACAGCGGGATCCGTATCACGTGGCAGGCATGTCCCGGCGCCGACAAATACCGCGTTTTTTACCGCGGCAAAAACGGCTGGACAAGGATGGCGGATACCGCCGAAACCTCTTATCTGGATGAAGAAGTGAACTCCGGCGTGACCTACACCTATACCGTATGCTGTATGAACGCGGCGGGCGAATATGTCAGTGCCTTTGACCGTGACGGCATCAAAGGAACATATATGGATGCTCCCGATTTTTCCGTCAGCAACGGAACGGACGGCGTCGATATCTCGTGGCAGGCTGTCCAAGGCGCGGAAAAATACCGTATCTATTACTACGGCAGCCGCGGCTGGACGAAGCTGGTCGATACGACCGATACCTCCTATGTGGACGCCGACGTTGAATCCGGCTACAACTACACCTATACCGTGCGCTGTGTCAACGCGGAGGGTACCGAGTTCACCAGCAGCTATCGCCCCGGCAAAAGCGTCAGGTTTTACACCGCTCCCACCATCACCTCGCTGACCAATACCGAGGACGGCGTTCGCATCAGTTGGGACGCGGTCGGCGGCGCGCAAAAATACCGCGTCTATTATCGCGGCAGAAACGGCTGGACGAGGATGGCGGATACCGCCGAAACCTCTTATATTGATACCGACGTTGTGTCCGGCGCCACCTACACCTATACCGTGCGCTGTGTCAACGACGCGGGCGACGCGTTCTTGAGCTGGTACAGACCCGGCGTATCCCATACCTTTATCAACGCGCCGGATTTTAAGCTCGTGTGCAACGAAAAGAGCATCACCATCCGTTGGGACGCGGTGGAGGGAGCCGAGCTGTACCGCGTGTATTACCGCGGCGCGAACGGATGGACAAAACTTGACGATACGACGCAGACCTCCTTTGAGGACGATGACATCGAATCCGGCTACACCTACACCTATACCGTGCGCTGTCTGAACAAAGAGGCGACACAGTTCACTTCGGATTTCTATCCCGGCAAAAGCATGCGCTATGTCGAGATGCCGAAGCTGACGAGCGTCAGAGGCGGAGCCGAGGGCGTGGAAGTCACGTGGAGCGCCAGTAAAGGCGCGACAAAATACCGCGTCTATTACAAAACCGACGACGGATGGACAAAAGCCGGCGAGACGACCTCCAACACGTTCGTACACAACGCCGAATCGGGCAGGGATTATACCTATACCGTGCGCTGTATCAACGCGGAGGGGACGCAGTTTGAGTCCACCTTTGACCGCACGGGAAAATCGCTCCATTATATCGCCGCGCCGCAAAATCTCAGCGCGGAATGTGATAAGAACCGTATCAAGATCAATTGGAAGCCCTCCGCGGGCGCCGCGAAATACCGCGTCTACTACTACGGCAGAGACGGTTGGACGCGGCTGACCGAGACGACCGGTACCTCCGTGATCGATGACGACGTTGCCTCCGGCTATACCTACCGCTATACCGTGCGCTGTATGCCTGTTATGTATGAACCCGATTTCACCAGAAACGGCATCGAGATCTCGTGGAAAGCGTCTCCCGGTGCGGAAAAATACCGCGTCTACTACTACGGCGGCCGCGGATGGACAAAGCTGACCGAAACGACCGGTACCTCGGTGATCGACACCGACGTTTCGTCAGGCTATTCCTACCGTTATACCGTGCGCTGTATCACCTCCGACGGCACGGCGTTCACCTCCGACTGTGACACGACCGGTGTGAGTATTTACTATGTTTCCGCTCCGAAGCTGATCGACGTCGACGCCGATCCCGACGGCGTGACGCTCACATGGAACAGCCCGAACGGCGCTGCGCGATATCGCGTCTACAAAAAGATCAACGGTTCATGGAGCAGGCTCGGTGATACGAGCTCCAACAGCTATACCGATACCGACGTATGGGCAGGCGAGACCTATACCTATACGGTCAGGGTCATCAATTATGCGGGAACCGATTTCTACAGCGGCTTTGATCCGGATGGTTTCGTCATCACCGTGGAAGGCGGCGGTGATACGTCGGGCGACTTCTACTACTACGACCAGACCCAGTATAGTTATCCGTACGGCGACGACACCATCGCGTGGTCGGGCTGCGGTCCCACCTGCTTCGCAATGGTCGCGTCCACCATAAAGGACAGGAGGATCACGCCGATCGACGCTGTCAGCTGGTGCGGCAACAAGTACTATATGATGGGAGTCGGCACCTATTGGAGCTATTTCAGCGCTGCCTCCGATCACTTCGGTATCAAGATGGAACGGCAGCTCGGTTCCAATGAAACGAACGCTGTGATATCCGCGCTCAGACAGGGCAAGTATGTCATCAGTGCTCAAAGTAACGGCATCTTCACCCGCGGCGGTCACTTCATCGTGCTCGCCGGTATCACCTCCTCCGGCAGGATCATCGTCTACGATCCCAACGGATGGAACGGCTATATCGGCACGACCTTCACGATATCCGAGATCTCCGCGTCCGGTACCCAGTACTGGGTATTCGATAAGTAATACTGATATTCAACGCAAAAGCGCCGTGTACGGTTGGTACACGGCGCTTTCAGCATAAGATTTATTATGCGTTTTTGATGAATTCCTCGATCGCTTTGATCGAACGTTTGGCAGCGATCTCACGGAACTGCATGAAGTCCATGAATTCGTTGTTGTTGAAGTCGTCCGAGATACTGCGCAATATCGCGAACGGAACGCCGTTGCGGAAACAAACGGTGCCGACTGCCGCACCCTCCATCTCACACGCAAGTGCGTTGAAGGTATCCGCGACACGGCTGCGGCGGTCGTGAGCGGAGATGAAGATGTCGCCGGAAGCGATCCTTCCGCGGAACACAGAGATGCCGTCAATGGTCTGACAAGCAGCATACAGCTTGTCGGCGGTCGCGTTGTCGGCGGGGAAGTAGGTGCGCTTTTCGTCGTTGAACTGTACCTGACCGAGCGGATCGCCCATTTCGGTAGCGTCCATATCGTGCTGGACGCAGTCGTCGGAGATCACGATATCGCCGATGCGGATATCGCCCGACAG
>ONUI01000173.1 GCA_900320995.1 uncultured Eubacteriales bacterium | reverse complement strand
AACGATATCCACCGCGGCAACCTCGAACAGCTCATTCGTGAAAGGCAGTTTGAGGAGCTTTTGACGCTGTGCAAGTACAATCAGGGCGATACGCCCGTGACAAAATACATCCTGCGGAGCACGGAGATATCGGAGCTGATGAAGTTCATCACGCTGCTGTCCATCGGACGGCCGCGGGAATACCTCTTCTCTCTGCCGCTGTATTTTACACAGCATACGGATATCGCGCTGGAGAAGCTCTCTTCTATCCACAGCCACAAGGAGCTGGTGAGCGTATTGGAGCGCACCGACTACGCAACTATCCTGCGGCAGTTCCCGCCCGATGAGAACGGCGATTATGATCTTGCCGCCATCGAGGACGCGCTGGAGAATGATAATCTCGATCAGCTCTATACCGATATCGGATCGATCAAAAACAAAAAGGACAGGAATGAACTGATCAAGCTGTTCGACACCCTGTCCGATTACCAGAACTACTCCCGTATCATCCGGCTCAAAAAGAATTATCATCTGAGCAACGATGAGATCAGAAGGCATTTGCTGCGATACGGCAAGCTCACGGGTAAGAACCTTGACAGGATCTTATCCAAGGAAGAATATGAGGAGATCCGCGAGGAACTCAAGCGTACCGGCGTCGGCAAAAAGGCAAAAACCATCGACGTGGACAGCGAGATGGCGGTACAGGGCAGCTTTGAGATGTGCCGTCGTCAGCTGTACTTCTCCACCAATCCCGAGATCGTGCTCCTCGCCTATCGCATCGTTTCCCTGACGGAGCTCAACAACGTGATCGCCGTCGTGGAGGGCGTTCGGTATCAGATCGAGCCGGATAAAATCTTAGAAATACTCATCCTGTAAAGTTGAGGTGAAAATATGGCATTGGAAAGAATGAAGCTCGTCAACGTCATCGGCTTGATGAGCTATCTGGATGACGTCGCCGCCGCACTCGGTCAGACGGGCGTTTTCCAGCCGGATGAAACCGCGGAGTTCTACTCGGATAACGAGAACCTGATCCCCGTGAACGCATCCAATGAATTTGAACCGCTGCTCGAAAGGCTCAGGGAGCTGATGAACGGCGCCGGTATCAGGCCCCGGATCGTCGATCTTCCCGAAGAAAAGGATCTGGGCTTTGAGGAAGCGAATCGCTTTGTCGGCGATACCGCCAGAGAGCTGGGTTCGCTGATCGAGAGGCGCGACACACTGCGGCGGGAGATCAACGTCTGTACCGAGAATATCGAAAAGGCGGAACACTATGTCGATCTGACGCTGGATATCAACAAGGTCAACGACTGCGAGTATATCTTTACCCGCTTCGGCAAGCTGCCTAAGGACAGCTACATCAAGCTCGACAACTACAAGGAGAATCCGTATGTCGAATTCTTCCCCTGCTCGCGCGATGATCTGTACTACTGGGGCGTGTATGTCGTTCCGGTCAGTGAGGCGGATAAGATCGACAGGATCTTTTCCCGACTGTATTTTGAGCGGGTGGAGCTGGGTGATATCCACGACACGCCGTCGAATTACGTCAAACAGCAGAAGGAGCTGAAAACACAGCTTGATGCACAGGTAAGGACGCTCGACAAGGAGATCGACGACTACGCGAAGCGCCATACGGACGATATCCACAAGATCTTCACCTCGCTGTGCCGACATCACGCGTATCTGTCCATCAAAACGCACGCCTGCAAATACCGCAAGAGCTTTGTGCTGGTCGGATGGATCCCGGCGGAATATGAGGGTCAGGTCGAGAACCTGCTCTCCGCGATCGAAAGCGTGGAGGTAACCTTCACCAACGCGAAGGATGAGATCAAGCACTCGCCGCCGGTCAAGCTCAAAAATCCGTTCTTCTTCCGACCGTTCGAGTACTACACCGAGATGTACGGACTGCCGAACTCGCAGGAGATCGACCCCTCGGGCTTTATCGCGATCACCTATACCCTGCTGTTCGGTATCATGTTCGCCGACGTCGGTCAGGGCATCATGCTGCTGATCGCCGCGATCATCATGCTCAAGGTCAAGAAGATGCCGCTGGGCGCGCTGCTGATCCCCTGCTCGATCTGCTCGACGATCTTCGGCTTCATCTTCGGCTCGGTATTCGGCTTTGAGGAATTGCTCACGCCCGTGTACAAAGCACTGTTCGGGCTGAAGGATAAACCCATCCACGTGATGGAGGGCGAGACGACCAAGATGCTGATCTTCGGCGCGGTCGGGATCGGCGTGGTGCTGTTGATAGTCGCCATGATCCTCAACATCATTTCGTGTCTGAAACGCAAGGATATCGGAGGCGCGTTGTTCGGCGTGAACGGCGTGAGCGGACTGGTGTTCTACACCGCGCTGGTCGCGGGACTGGTCTGCACACTGCTCTTGGGCGTCAACATCATGACGACCCCCTATATCATCGGACTGATCGTCCTGCCGCTGATCCTGATCTTTTTGCGGGAGCCCTTATCCAAGAAGCTCCGCGGAGAGAAAAAGCTCTTTGAGGGCGGCTTCGGGTCGTTCTTTGTGGACAACTTCTTCGAGATGTTCGAGGTGCTGCTCAGCTACGTGACCAACACGATGAGCTTTTTGAGAGTCGGCGCGTTCGTACTGGTACATGCCGGTATGATGGAGGTCGTATTCGTCATGGCGGGGATGTTCGGACCCGTCGGATCCACTATCACCATTGTCTTAGGCAATGTGCTGGTCATGGCGCTCGAGGCACTGCTCGTCGGCATCCAGGTGCTTAGACTCGAATACTACGAGATGTTCAGCAGATTCTATATCGGCGACGGCAGAAAATATGAGCCGGTCAACGTGAAGAATTTGTCATGATTATAAAAAATAAGGTTGAGATTGCCACGGCTTAAAAGCCTCGCAATGACAAATGAAATATGTTGAGATTGGACGCGCGCGTCATTTTCTCACAATGACTATTTATAATTTGGAGGTACAAACCTATGTTACAGTATTTATTGATGTTTATTCCCGCCGCTTTTCTTGTGATTTCCGTACTGCTTTGTATCCGTTCCTTCAAGAACGGCAAAAGCCCCAAGCGCGCTGTATTGACCCAGATCTTCTCCTTCCTCGCGGTATCGGCATTCTGCCTGATCACCCCGCTGGTCGCTCACGCGGCTGACGCTTCCACCGCGGTAGAGGCTGCGGCTTCTTCCTCAAAGGGTCTGGGCTATATCTCGGCAGGCCTGTCCACCGGTCTTTCCTGTATCGGCGGCGGTATCGCTGTCGGCGGCTCCGCACCCGCGGCGATCGGCGCTACCTCCGAGGATCCCAAGAACTTCGGTAAGTCGATCATCTTCGTCGCGCTCGGTGAAGGCTGCGCGCTGTACGGTATGCTGATCTCCATCATGATCATCTCGAGCCTCTGATACCATGAGGATGTATCTGTTAAGCGATAACGACGACACCCTGATGGGGATGCGCATGTCCGGTGTGGAGGGCGTAGTGATCCATCAGGAGCATGAGGTCAGAGAGAAGCTCAAGGAGCTCATGCAGCAGGACGATATCGCGGTCATTCTGATGACCTCTACCCTGCTCAATCTGGTCAGGGAAACGGTGTATGACATCAAGCTCAACTGCCCGAAGCCCCTGATCATTGAGATCCCCGACCGCCACGGCAACGGCCGGACCAGGGACAGTATTTCAAAGTACGTCAAGGACGCCATCGGCGTGGAGATGAGTTGAAAAAGCAACTGTGCTTTTTCAGCCCTCTCGTCAGAGGGCATGATAACGACAGCAAAAGGATAAGTATCGGCGGGAGTAACCCCCGCCCTACCTTAGAGGAATATTATGAACGAAAAAACAAAAGAATCCAAGTTTCTTGACGCGATCAACAAATACGCCGAACAGCAGAAGGCGCAGATCACGCAGGAGATCGAGGATTATAAGAATACCAAAATC
>ONUI01000210.1 GCA_900320995.1 uncultured Eubacteriales bacterium | reverse complement strand
AACGGACGGCTACTGGAAGTCATCAATGCTGCATAACAGCTACTACTTTGAGACGCACGGCGAATTCTCTCAGAACTTCAAGATACAAATGGGCGTCGGAATCGGCTTTGACGGTCTGGCGGCTATAGGAGGTCACATCGACTTCGGCCTTGTATCAAGGATCAGCGGGACCAATCATGGAAAGATGACCTGCTCGGTAGCAGGCGGCGTATTCGCCCAGCTGCTGTTCCTAAAGGTCGATAAAACATGGAAGATCAAGGAAAAGGTGCTGCTGGATACCGATGCCGATCTCGCCTCGGTCGGCGCGAACATCCTCAACCGGGAGGGCGCCGATCTGTTGGCGGATACCAAGCTCTCCGACCTGACCTTTGCCGAGGCGTCGGACGTCTACGATGACAGCATCAACAAGGACAAAGAGATCGCCTCCACCGGAGTTGACGGTCAGGCGATATACATCCACGAGACCTACGCCGAAAAGAACACAGCCCAAATGTCGCCTGTCATCGGTCAGCTCTCCGAGAATCGTTTTCTGATCGCTTCCGTGATGAACGCGGATAATGAAACCTTCGGTCTCAGATACTATATCTATGACACCGAAACTAACGAGATCGAAGATAAAGGCAACCCCATAGATGAAGTGATCGCCGGCAACGGACTGGCACTTGACGACGAGAGGGTACAGAGACTGCTGGATTGCAACGATCTTATCGGCGACGTCAACATCATTGACTGTGACGATAAGCTGCTCCTTGTCTGGGAAAGCTGTACCGTAAACAATTATCAGGCCTCTACGGTAGATACCGCGCTTCGCTCCTTCAGGATCGCAGCTGTTGTCTATGACAAAAAGACCGACCGGTTCACCGATTTTGATGTCATCAACACCGAAGCCAATTCTCTGCCCGATCGTCTCCGCGGCGTTTATAATCCGTCCGCCGGAACCATGCATTTATTCTACAAGAGCATCGACGTATCCACCATATCAGACACCACGACTATGAAGGAGCTCAACGATCTGCCGATCTCGCTCAACACCTGCTCCGTCGATCTTAATGCGAGCCATCCCCGCTTCACTCAGCCCCAGAGGCTCGAGATATACGGCAACACCCTCACGGATTATGATGTTACCGATTACGAGGGCAAGATCCTCGTGTCCGTTATCAGCGCCGACAAAAACTCTCTTACAGTCGAAAAGCCGCTGACATCCTCAGAGTACATCGAAGAGAACTACGGTACAAAGAACAAAATGTATCTTATCCGTTATTCTAAGGAGCAGGACGGATCGCTCGGAATAGATGATTCTATCATGATCGCCGACGAGAATCTTGTCACGGCGAACCCGGAGTTTGTCAAGCTTCGTTATAAGGGCGATGAAAACACCCTGCTGTTCTTCAAGTGTAACGGTCGCTACGGATATCAGAACATCGAGAATCTGTACAGCCAGTGCGAATTCGAGAACTGGAGCGATACTTTGGTCGGCGACGCGATGAAGCCCGAATACATCACAGACGACGAAGATCATACAGTCGGCGAGGACTTACAGGTATATGCCGGCAGCGACGGCGTGCTGTACGCGTTATGGACGCAGGCGGAGGGTTCTCAGCAGCAGATCCGCGGACGACAGTTCCAGGTCGACTCGGTTGAAGAGATCGACACGGCGGCGGTGACCGACGATCAAAACAATGTTCAGTTCGAGCCGGACAACACACCGGTGACCAAACAGCTCGACAAGCCGATACATATCCTGCACGGCTTCTGGGGCAACAAGACGTATCTGACGACCGGCGGCAACAAGAACGAAGAGACCAACACCGGATACTATAAGGGTAAGTTCGACGCAGCCGTCATCGACCAGGATAATATCCTGAGCGTATACAACTCCTTCGACTATGATTTCGGCGAAGATGAAGAAGGCAGCGAGATGAAAATGATCAACAACCGCTTCGTCATCTCGGAGTTTGAGATCAAATCCGACTATCATCTGGGCGGTGACTATGAAGATCAGATCACGGTCAGCGACGATCTGCCCAACCCCGGCGAAACTATCAAAATAAAAGCAAAAGCTATGAACACCGGCTTCTCCAACGGTCGCAACGTCAAGCTGCTGCTTATGAGAGCCGGACAAAGAGACCCGGTAGATTCGATCACATATCCCGTATGGCTTGCAGGAGAAGAGATGGAAGCCGAGTTCGAATACACCGTACCGAAGGACACCGATCTCTCAAGCGACAAAATCGTTTTCTTCTATCAGATCGAAGAAGACGGAGAAAGAAAGTTCCGCTCAGAGGCAGCTACACTGACCAGCTCTCCGCACCTGTCGATCGAGCTGGCGCACGCCGATCCCGAGCAGCTGTTCACCGGCGAAAACGATACGATCTGTTACCATGTCACCGCGACCGTTACCAATATCGGCAACGCACCGTACGAGGGCGGCGATGAACTCGACTTCATCTACAACGACATGGCAGCGCAGGCGGACGTTATGAATCCGGACGTACCCGACGTCGATCCGTTCTACATCAATTACGGCGGTATCGAGATACCCGGGATCAACGTCGGCTCAAGCGTTGAACTCAGCTTTGTCAGCGAAGATATCCCCGAAAGCATCTTTGATAAATACGGAACAAATTCAGCTAATCTCAGGATGGCGATTACGCCTAAAGACGGTATCGGCTGGACCGAGGTTAAGGGCAACGAGCCGTACAACTTCATCGACGAGCTGGGTATCGGACAGTTTGTAAAGCCTGTTCCCAAGGAGATCACCGCGGTAAGTGCAGATTCCGTCACCGTTCCTCTCGGCTCCGAACGCTTTATCATACCTGCGGTCACTCCTTCCTCAGCTGCGCCCGAGGCAACGTTCACATATTCAACAGAGGATGACAGCATCATCACCGTTGATGAAAACGGCTTGGTAAAGGGTATCGCCCCCGGTACCGGCACTGTTACCGTAAGCTGCGGCAGCGTCAGCACAGACGTCGAGATCGTTGTCACCTCCTCCGGCAATCTGCT
>ONUI01000039.1 GCA_900320995.1 uncultured Eubacteriales bacterium | reverse complement strand
TTGCCGATCTGCGAGCCCGAGGGATCGAGATAGGTCGGGTGCATACCGAGGTCAGCCGCCGCGACCTCAAACGCGCAGCGGGTGCGGGTCGAGGTCTTTTCAAAGATCAGCGCGATGCTTTTGCCCTCGCACAGGCGATGGGGCGTGCCCGCCTTCTTCTTCGCCTTTAAATCGGCGGCAAGGTCGATCAGACCGCCGATCTGATCGGGAGTCAGGTCTAATAATTTCAGGAAATGTTGGTTTTGTAAGTTCATGTTGTCACCTCGGTATATCCGTAGGGCGGGGGCTTGCTCCCGCCGAAACGCTTCTGTTAATTCAATGATTTGTACCTTTGCTTTGCAAACATCCCTGCGGGATGCGGCGGGAGCAAGCCCCCGCCCTACAAAATATTATTTCAACGCCTCTATGATCACATCCACCGCTTTGGTGAGCTGTTCCGTCGGGATGTTCAGCGGCGGTAATAATCTCAGTTTTTCTTTGGCGGACAGGCACAGAACGCCGTTTGCCATGCATGCGGCGATCACCTCGGACACAGGCTTCTTGGTTTCGATACCGATCATCAAGCCCATACCGCTGACGGCATAGCCCGCCGCTTCGGCACGCTCTTTGACATACTGTCCCTTTGCGGCGACTTCTGCGAGGAACGCCTCATCCATGCGGTTCATCACCGAGATCGCGGCGGCGGCGCAGACAGGGTTGCCGCCGAAGGTAGAGCCGTGATCACCGTAGCCGAGCACCTCGCCGACCTTTTCACTCAGCAGGGTCGCGCCCATCGGCAGACCCGCCGCCAATCCCTTGGCGGTGCTGACCACATCGGGCTGTATGCCGTAGTGCATATAGGAATAGAGCTTTCCGGTACGTCCGTTGCCGGTCTGTACCTCGTCGACCATCAGGACGATGTCGTTCTCCCTGCAGATCGCGTCGACCGCCTTGATAAAGTCCGCGTCGAGCGAATTGACGCCGCCCTCGCCCTGTACGATCTCGATCAGGATACCGGCGACCTTGTTCTCATTGACGAGCTTTTGCAGTCCCTCGGTATCATTCGGCTCAGCGTAAAGGAAGCCGTCGGTCAGCGGCAGAAAATCATGGTGGAAGTGGTCCTGACCTGTCGCCGCAAGAGTCGTCAGCGTTCTGCCGTGAAAGCTCTTGTTCAGTGTGATGATGTTGTAATACTCAGCGCCCTTATGCTGTGAGGCATATTTACGCGCGATCTTGACCGCGCACTCGTTCGCCTCGGCGCCGGAGTTCGAGAAAAACACCTTGCTCATCCCGGTGCGTGTGCACAGGATCTCCGCAAGCTCCGCGCAGGGAGCGGTATAGTACAGGTTGGAGGTGTGCTGTAACAGCTTCGCCTGATTCGCGACAGCGTCCGCCCATACGGGGTCGGAATAGCCGAAGGCGTTGACGCCGATGCCCGACGTCATGTCGATATATTCTTTGCCGTTATCGTCCCAGCAAAGACAGCCGTTGCCCTTGACGATCGCGAGATCGAAGCGTTTATAGGTATGCGCGATATAGCGCTCATCGGTCTGTTTGATACTCAATATAAATCCTCCTTATAGCCTTCCCCTTGAGGGGAAGGTGGGCTTTTCGGCTCCAAAGCCGAAAAGGTCGGATGAGGTGGAGACGTTTCTCCCTCATGCCGTAAATCGAGTGACGGGATAGGCTTACACCTCATCCGTCACCCTTTGGGCGACACCTTCCCCTCAAGGGGAAGGCATTGGGTTATTTCTCATCCCCGAGCACCATCGTGCCCGCGCCTTCGTCGGTCATCAGCTCCATCAAAATGGAATGGGGCACTCTGCCGTCCATGATGATGACCTTCTGCACGCCCTTATAGATCGCCTCGATACAGCAGCCGACCTTGGGGATCATGCCGCCGGAGATCACGCCGTCGCGATAGAGGGTCTGTGCCTCACTGACCGTGATCTGCGGGATCAGGCTCTCGGGGTCGTCCTTATCCTTCAAAATGCCCGCGATATCGGTCATCATGATCAGACGTTCCGCTTCGATCGCGCCCGCGATATACGCCGCGGCGGTGTCGCCGTTGATGTTATAGGCGTTGCCGTCCTTATCGCATCCGATGGTGGACACGACGGGGATATAGCCCTTTTCGAGCAGATCCATGATGGGCTCGGGACGGATGTTGGTGACGTTGCCGACAAAGCCGAGGCGGGGATCCTTCTGCTCCGCTTCGATCAGTCTGCCGTCCATGCCGGAGATGCCCATCGCCTTGCCGCCCTTGCTCTCGATCAGGTTGACGAGCGTTTTGTTGACCTTGCCGGACAGCACCATCTGGACGATGTCGATGGTCTCCTGATCGGTCACGCGCAGACCGTCGACGAACTCGGGCTTCTTGCCTACGCGCTCCATCACCTCGTTGATCGCGGGGCCGCCGCCGTGCACCAGCACGACCTTGACGCCGATCAGCCACAAGAGGACGATGTCCTGCATGACCTGCTGTTTGAGCTCTTCGTTGACCATCGCGTTGCCGCCGTATTTGACGACGACGATCTTTCCGTTATATTTTTTGATGTACGGCAGAGCGGCGGTCAGCACCTCCGCCCTATCCGCATTTGAAATCTCGTTGTTCATGGTTACCTCCAAACAGCCTCCCTTTGGTAAAGGGAGGTGGGTTCGCGTTAAGCGAACTCGGAGGGATTGCATAATTGATTGAGCGTAGCGAGCAACTAACTAATTTGGTTGGTCGCTTTGCTCCGTTTGAACAATCCCTCACCCGCTCCCGCGGGAGCTCCCTTTACCAAAGGGAGCCTTTTACGTCCTATAATCTCCGTTGATCTTCACATAATCATAGGTCAGGTCACAGCCCCACGCGGTGGAACTGTACTCACCGTCGTTGAGGGCGACAAGGATCTCGATCTCCTTTTCGAGCAGGATCTCCTTCGCCTTTTCCTCGCTGAACGGGATACCCGCGCCGTTTTCACAGACGGTGATCGTGCCTTTATCGCTCTTGAAAGATACGTCGATCTTTGTCACATCCACATCCGCGCCGGAGTAGCCGATCGCGCACAGCACACGACCCCAGTTCGCGTCCGCGCCGAACATCGCCGCTTTGAGCAGGCTCGAGCAGATAACGGACTTCGCGACCGTCTTGGCGATAGCGAGGGTCTTTGCGCCGCTGACCTGACATTCGAGCAGCTTGGTCGCACCCTCGCCGTCACCGGCGATCATACGGCACAGTCCCACGGTGACCGTGTTGAGCGCCTGCATAAAGGCGGCGTAATCCTCACCCTGTGCGGTGATCTCGGCGTTTTGCGCCAGACCGTTCGCGAGTACCACGACCATGTCGTTGGTGGAAGTGTCGCCATCGATAGAGATCATGTTGAATGTATTCTGGATATCGCCCGACAGCGCCTTTTGAAGCAGCGTGGGAGCGATCGCGCAGTCGGTGGTGATGAACACCAGCATGGTCGCCATGTTCGGGTGGATCATGCCGCTGCCCTTGGCGATACCGCCGATGCGGCAGGTCTTGCCGCCGCAGGTAAACTCCACCGCGACCTCTTTGGGCACGGTGTCGGTGGTCATGATACCCAGCGCCGCGTCACGGCTGCCGTTTTCGGACAGCTTGTCGACCAGCTCGTCCATCCCGTTTTGGATAGGCTCAAGGCTCAGCGGCTGACCGATGACGCCGGTAGACGCCACCGCTATGTCATTTGCCGCGATACCGGTCTTTTCCGCGACCAAAGCAGCCATGCCCTCGGCGATCTCGATACCGTCGGCGTTGCAGGTGTTGGCGTTGCCGGAGTTGCAGATGATCGCCTGCGCCTTACCGTCGGCGATATGCGCCTTGGTGACGGTCAGGGGAGCGCCCTTGACGAGGTTGGTCGTGTAGACTGCCGCCGCCGAGGCAGGGGTACTGCTGACGATCAACGACAGATCGTTTTTCGATGTATTCCTGCGGATACCGCAATGGATGCCCGATGCCTTGAAGCCCTGAGCCGCGGTCACACCGCCTTCAATCAATTTCATATTCATATTCCTTCCTTTCAAAGGAGTCAGCCTTCCCCTCGGGGGGAAGGTGGGCAATTTGCCCTAAGCAAATTGGTCGGATGAGGAGCTGACTTATCCGAAAGTACTTCTTAACAAAGAGTGTAAGTCTTATCCTTTATCCTCGGTTATCTTTCAGCCTCACCGAGTCCGACATCAATAGGAAAGGTTGTCCCCTCATCCGTCACCTTTGGTGACACCTTCCCCCCTGAGGGGAAGGCTTTTGATTTCCTCAGAAAAGCAAATCACACGATCAAACCCTCTGCTTCATCCAGACCCAGACGGATGTTCATGTTCTGGATCGCGGCGCCGGAAGCGCCCTTGCCGAGGTTATCAAAACGCGCGATCAGGGTGATGCGCTCGTCGTTGCCGTAAGCCGCGACCGCCATATCATCACGACCGCCGAATGCCGAGGCGCTGATCAAGCCGCCCTCGGTGCTGTCGTCATAACGGATCAAACCGCTCTTGTAATAATCCCGATATGCCGTTTGGATATCTTTCAGCGAAGCGGATAAAATGTCACGCGTGACAGGGACGCTGACCTCCATGCCGCTGTAATAATCCGCGACGATAGGACTGAATACGGGATCCTGATCGAGTCCGCATATCCGCTTCATCTCGGGCAGATGCTTATGCGACTGACCCAGCGCGTAGATACGCGGCGCGTCGAACAGCGGATCACGATCCCGCGCCTCATATTCGGCGATCATCTTCTTGCCGCCGCCGGAATAACCCGTCAGCGAGAAGCACGCCAGCGCGCTGTCCTTTTGGATGATCCCCAACTCGACCAGCGGTCTGACCAGCGCGATAAAGCCACTCGCATGACAGCCGGGGTTGGCGATACGGGTCGCGGTTTTGAGCTGTTCCCGCAGTCCTGTCAGCTCGGGCATACCGTATGTCCAGCCGTCCGCCGTGCGGTGGGCGGTGGAGGTGTCGATCACGACCGTGTCGGGGTTCTCGATCAATGATACCGCTTCTATCGCCGCCTGATCGGGCAGACAGAGAAAGCTGATATCACTTTTGTTGAGCATTTCACGGCGCGCGGCGGTATCCTTGCGGAGCTCGTCGGGCAGGATCATCAGCTCGAGATCCCGGCGCTCGGATAAGCGCTCACGGATCCGAAGCCCCGTAGTACCGGCACTGCCGTCGATGAATATTTTGTGCATTTTCATATTCCTTCCGGGTAGAGCAAATCAGAGCCTTCCCCTTGAGGGGAAGGTGGGCAATTTGCTTGCAAATTGGTCGGATGAGGTGGAAGCCTCACCGATAATTCATTTCATAGGTTGAAGCAGAAACGCTTCCACCTCATCCGTCACCCTTTGGGTGACACCTTCCCCTCAAGGGGAAGGCTATTTACAACTTCTCTCTCACAAATCGGATCTGCTGTTCGATCGACTGCACCGAGGTGCCGCCGACGGAATTGCGCTTGTTGACGCAGGTAAGCAGATCGATATCCTCATACAGATCCTGCTCGAACAGGTCTGAATATTCTTTGTATTTCTCCAAAGGCAGGGTCTCGAGCACCTCGCCGTTGTCGATACAATAGGCGACGATCGAGCCGGAGATCTTATACGCCGAGCGGAAGGGCATCCCCTTCTTGGTCAGGTAATCGGCGAGATCGGTCGCGTTGATAAAGCCGCGCTGAGCCGCCTTCTTCATATTCTCGGTTCTGACCTTGATGGTGGAGATCATGCCGATGAAGATCTTCACGGACATGGAGGCGGTATCGACCGCGTCAAACACACCCTCCTTATCCTCCTGCATATCCTTGTTATAGGCGAGAGGCAGTCCCTTGAGCACCGTCAAAGCGCCCATCAGATCGCCGTATACACGACCCGTCTTGCCGCGCACCAGCTCCGCCATATCGGAGTTCTTCTTCTGCGGCATGATGGACGAACCGGTGGTGTAGGCGTCGGACAGCTCTACAAAGCCGAATTCCCAGCTTGACCAGAGGATGATCTCTTCGCTCAGGCGCGAGAGGTGCATCATCAATATCGCGATATCGGACAGCAGCTCGATGACAAAATCACGGTCGGACACGCCGTCGAGCGAGTTCATCGCGATGCCCTCAAAGCCGAGCTGTTCCGCCTCAAAATAGCGGTCGGTATCATAGGTAGTGCCCGCCAAAGCACAGCAGCCGATCGGAGAGATATTCATCCTGCGCTTGCAGTCGGTCATGCGGTCGACGTCACGCAGGAGCATCATCGCGTAAGCGAGCAGATGATGACCGAACATGACGGGCTGTGCTCTCTGCAGATGGGTATAACCGGGCATGATCGCCTCTTTGTACACCTCCGCCTTATCGGCGAGAGCGGCGATCAGGTGCTTGGTATCGGCGCAGAGCTCATCCACGCGGTTCATCAGATACATCCGCAGATCGAGCGCGACCTGATCGTTTCTGGAGCGCGCGGTATGGAGCTTCTTGCCCACGTCGCCGACGCGCTTGGTCAGCTCTTCCTCAATGAACATATGGATATCCTCGGCGTCCATATCGATCGGGAGCTTGCCCGAGGAGATGTCCTCGAGGATCTTCAGCAGCTCGTCACAGAGGGTGTCAGCCTCTTTGCGCTCGATGATGCCCTGCTTGGCGAGCATCTGCGCGTGCGCGATAGAGCCCGTGATGTCCTCCTTGAACATCCGCGAATCAAAGCCGATGGAGCTGTTGAACTCGTCAGCCAGCTTGCTGGTATCTCCGGCGGTACGACCCGCCCACATTTTAGCCATATAAATCTTCCTTTATTCCTAATTGTCATTGCGAAGCCTCAACGAGGCTGTGGCAATCTCAACCGCTATATACGCCGTGAGGGTCGGGGGTATCGATAGACTTCCCCGACCCGTAAACGTTGATAATTTATTTCAGCCTCCCTTTCCCAAGGGAGGTGGCACGGACACGCGTGTCCGTGACGGAGGGTTGTAATGTGCGTTATGATGTTTGCGGAGTATTACCGTAAACACACTTCAACCCCCAGTCGCCTTTGGCGACAGCCCCCTTAGGAAAGGGGGCCTTACTAATTATTTATTTTTCTCGTCAACGACCGCCTGCACCTTGATGGGCAGACCGAAGAGGTTGATGAAGCCCGCGGAATCGGTCTGGTCATAATCGGACTCGCCGAAGGTCGCGATCTCCTCGCTGTACAGGCTGTAGGGGCTGTCGACGCCCGCCTTGATGATGTTGCCCTTATAGAGCTTGAGCTTAACATAGCCGGTGACCTTCTCCTGGGTCTTATCGACGAACGCGGAGAGGGCTTCTCTCAGCGGGGTGAACCACTGACCGTTGTATACCAGCTCGGCGAAGGTGATGGACAGGCGCTGCTTTTCGTGCATGGTCATCTTGTCGAGGCAGATGGACTCGAGGGTCTCATGCGCCTTGTACAGAATGGTACCGCCGGGAGTCTCATATACGCCGCGGCACTTCATGCCGACCAGACGGTTCTCGACGATATCGAGCAGACCGATACCGTTCTTGCCGCCCAGCTCGTTGAGCTTGAGGATGATATTCTTCGCGGACATCTTCTCGCCGTCGAGGGCTACGGGAGTGCCCTGTTCAAATTCGATGGTGACATAAGTCGGCTCGTCGGGGGCGTCGATCGGGGATACGCCCATCTCGAGGAAGCCGGGCTTCTCATATGTCGGCTCGTTGTTGGTGTCCTCGAGGTCAAGACCCTCATGGCTCAGGTGCCACAGGTTCTTATCCTTAGAGTAGTTGGTCTCACGGTTGATCTTGAGGGGGATGTTATGCGCCTCGGCATACTCGATCTCTTCCTCACGGGACTTGATGTCCCAGATACGCCACGGAGCGATGATGGGCATATTGGGCGCGAAGTGCTTGATCGCCAGCTCGAAACGAACCTGATCGTTGCCCTTGCCGGTACAGCCGTGGCAGATCGCGTCGGCGCCTTCCTTGAGAGCGATCTCGACAAGACCCTTCGCGATACAGGGACGCGCGGTCGAGGTACCCAGCAGGTATTCCTCATAGACAGCGCCCGCCTTCATGGTGGGGATGATGAAATCGTCGACATACTCCTCGGTCTGGTCGAGGACATAGAGCTTGGACGCGCCGGTCTTGAGCGCTTTTTCCTCCAGACCCTCGAGCTCGTCGTTCTGACCGACGTTGCCGGATACCGCGATGACCTCGCAGTTATTGTAGTTCTCTTTGAGCCACGGGATGATGATGGATGTGTCCAGACCGCCCGAATAAGCGAGAACGACTTTCTTGATGTTTTCCTTGTTGATAGCTTGCATGGTGATACCTCCGAATGAATATGCGTTGATTTTTGAAGTTTATGCACTTATTATACATCGTTCTGCATATTTGTCAAGGGTAATTTGCATATTTTTTCATCTTTCTGCATTTTCCGTCATCCTTGACAAAATCCGTATACTATTATAGCGAAATTCCCGTCATTTATCAAGTCAAATAATCGTAACCTTACGCGCATAATTATAGGTATAATTACAAGAAATGTTGGGGTCGGCGCCCGACACGCGGCGCGGCGTTACAGAGGATTGTAGGGTACGGCGCTTGTCGACGTACCGAAAACGCAACGCAACAGAGAATCGTAGGGGATGACGCTTGCGACAACCCGCTGCCTCTCCGATATATCCCATTCAATTGCGAAGCAAATCAACTCCATTGTAGGGGAGGGGCTTGCTCCTCCCGTAACCTTTCCGTTATATCCCCATATCATGCGGAGCAGATCCCTTTCTCCGTAGGGATGACCATTGGTCATCCGTAGCATGGCGGACGTTTCTGCGATCGAAAGCGTGAGATAGAAGAGAAACGTTTCTGCCATACGGGAGGAGCAAGCCCCTCCCCTACAATAAACGTTTCAGTATATCCACACCAACAGGTGTGGGCAGCGCCCACCATTCACTCCTAACTCCTCGCAGTAGCTCTCAGCCAATCATCGTTCACGGACTCAATCGTCCGTTCCGATTCTTGGGAGTAACGGGTGCCCCATAATTCCCCGGATTATGGGGAGAGGAGGATCCGCGATACGAGGACAAGGCATACCAACCGGATATGCCTACCGAGTTCAGCGAGCGACGACGAGCATGGGTGCTGTTAGCCAAATCACAGATTTGGACAGCACCTCAACTCCTCACTCAAATACGTGCGCTTTTATTGACAAAAAGGGCTTGTATATGGTATGATGTATAGTTGAAAAGGAGCGTATGAATGTTCCTGTGAAAGGGGTAAGAAAATGTCAGTCTCCGTTATCATTCCATATATCGAGAGCTCAGACCTGATCCTGAAAACAGCCGATTCCGTCAGGAATCAGAAAAGCGTCAATACCGGCGAGATCGAACTGCTGGTCGTGGATGTTTCCGACGCGCAGAACGCCGCCGAAAAGCTCAGCGCTTATCCGAACGCGCGCGTGATCCGAAAGCCCGGCGCGGGCGGTGAAGCTGCGGCATACAATATCGCGCTGGAGAACCTCAGCGCCGATTACGCGATCGTGGCGCGTCCGGGCGATGTGTTCGGCAGTCATTACTTTATGAACGCCCTCAAGGCGGTAGGCGCGAACAAGCCGTGGTGCTTCGCGGCGCCGAACCGTTTTTGCATCAATCCCGTCTACTCGCGCTACAAATACATCAGCCGCACCAATGTTCCGCCGCTCATGCTCAACAAAGAGGCGGATATCCGCGACTACCCCAACCTCCTGCAAATGGAGATCGACGGCAATATCATCGAGAGCGCGGTGCTCAAGCAGTACCCCGCCGACGCCTCGCTGAAATATGAATTCTTCCACGATGTGATGCTCCGTCTGCAACAGGATCATCCCACGTATTTCGCGATGGAAGAGGCGAACTTCAACACCTTTATGCCGCTGAGCGACGACTCGGCGTACTTCGTCCCCTCCAACGATATCGACTGGTACCGCAACAGCATCGAGAGCTTTATGCTGCCGCTTGCCGAGCGCTTCAAAAACAGCGACGGTACCCTCCCCTACTTCATCCAGTTCTACCTGATGTACGCGGTATCCGCGCGATTCCTCGCCAATATGAACAACCGCAACAAGCGCAACATGAGCGAAGAAGAGCTGGATCTGTTCTTAAAGGCGTGCAAAAAGGTGCTCGACCTGCTCGACGACACCATCATCCTCAACGCGGGCAAGTATAAGGCGCTCGGCTACAGTGAAGAAGCCGCCGAGATGTTCTATATGCTCAAATACGATACCGACCTCTTACACCGACGGCAAGCTGCTGCTGGACGGCTCCTTCCGTCAGGTATTCAACCTCAAAAACATCGAGCTGTACGCCGAATGGAACGGCGAGCGGATCGATCTGGAGGATAATGACCGCTACTCGCTGACCAAGTATTTCGGCATCAGCGCCTACAAAAAATTCACCTTTCATCTGGAGCTTTCGTTCGACGATCAGCGTTCCACGCAAAAGCTCTGTTTCTTCGCGAAGTACAAGAATACCCGCGTGCCGCTGCAGTTCTCCTATCTGCACCACTGGGCAAAATTCGCCGCGTCTCCCACGGGCGGTTACTGGCGCTTCAACAAATACATGGCGACCATCAACAACAACCGTGAGCTGGTCATCGAGCATGCCTCCGCCGGCAAGACGCTCAAACGCGAGCTCAAATACCTGCCGCGCGTATTCACGGAGAGCAAGCGCACCTTCATCACCCGCATCGAGTACTGGCTGACCCGTCCGTTCTACAAGAACAAGCGCATCTGGCTGATGTACGACAAGCTCTACAAGGGCGGCGACAGCAGCGAGTATATGTACCGCTTCTGCAAGGACAAGAAGGACGGCATCACCCGCTACTATATCATCGACAAGAACACCTCCGACTATCGTCAGATGAAGCAGGACGGTCTGCATCCCGTCAAGACGGGCTCCATCAAGCATAAGATGGCGTTCCTCAACGCGGACATCGCGCTGATCACCAACTCCCAGACCTTCCCCTTCAACGGCTACAGTCTGGACAAGAGCCGCTTTATCCGCGATCTGTGCAACTTCCCGACCATGTGCCTGCAGCACGGTCTGTCGGTACAGAAGTGCGCGATGGCACAGCAGCGCATCATCGATAACACCCGCATGTATTTCATCGCCTCGAAGTATGAGGAAAAGAACCTGAACAACCACGCCTACGGCTACAAGGACACCGGTATCATCAAGATGACCGGTATCGGCAGGTATGACGGACTGATCAACAACGACCAAAAGCAGATCCTCATCACCCCGACATGGCGTATGTACAACGCGATGCCCGTCACCACCAGCGAGGGTGAACAGCGCTCGTATAATCCCGACTTCAAGAACACGGTCTACTACCGCATCTACAACGACCTGATCAATAACCAAAAGCTCATCGAGACCGCCAAGCGCACCGGCTACAAGATCAAGTATCTGCTGCACCCGATCCTTTCGGCACAGGTGGACGACTACACGCCCGACCCGTACGTAGACGTCATTTCCTCCGTCGGCGACATGAGCTATGAGAAGATCCTCACCGAATCCAGCCTGATGGTCACCGACTACTCCGGCGTACAGTTCGACTTTGCGTACATGAAAAAGCCGCTGGTCTACTTCCATCCCGACGAGCTGCCCGCGCATTACGACGACGGCGGATTCTTCTACGACACGATGGGCTTCGGCGAGATCTGCACCACCTCGGCACAGCTGGTCGACACCCTGTGCGAATACATGGGAAACGGCTGTCAGATGAAGCCCGAGTACATCGCCCGCGTCGACGACTTCTACCACTACGACGACCACAGCAACTGCGAACGCATCTATGAGGAGATCATGAAGTTCCAGCAGCAGGTGGATATTGATAAAATGAGAAACTAATAGAATTAGGAATTAGGAGTTAGGAGTTAGGAGTTAGGAATTAGGAATGAATGGCGGGCTTTGCCCGCACCCATTTATATTTTCATCGCAATGAATCGGCGATTTGCCGATGACGTAGCAATCTTAAACGAATAAAAGAAATAACGCTTGCGGCTTAAAAGAGTCGCAAGCGTTATTATTTTCTGTCATTATATCAATTAAAAACACGAAGTGTTTCCCGGAATTCCTAATTCCTCATTCCTAATTCTTCTTCGCTTTTCTTGCCGCTCTGAGTTCTTCATAATTTTTCGGCTTTCTCTGCATATAATCCATGAAGAAATCACAGAACTTTCTGGTCAGGGCGCACAGTACCAGCGAGGCGATAAAGCTGCCGAAATACAGCATGATCTGCGCCTCCGGATGGCCGGAGGGGATCTTGTAGATACGCTCCAGATAATGGTTGAGGTTCAGGTAGATCATGTAGTATTCCATCGAATACATGCCGACGAACTCAAAGAAGTTGCGCAGCACATTGCCTCTGCCGGCGTGACGGATC
>ONUI01000282.1 GCA_900320995.1 uncultured Eubacteriales bacterium | reverse complement strand
AGGACGACTGGACGACCATCTACGGCGACGGCGTGACCTACAGTAAAAGTAAATAAGTTTGATACAACAAAAGGGTTGGCGTTTTGCCAACCCTTTTTTCAATATCAAATCCCGTCATGTCGGTCAACCATCTCCCGCAGCTTTTGCAGCAGCTCGTCGGTCGAAAGTCCCGCTTTCTCGCTCAGGTTGGCGAGGGTGGCGTTTTTGATCATCATCTTTCCGATCGGCGTGTTCACGATCTTGAAGCGGCTGTCGAGCTTGATCAGCTCTTCGGGCAGCCACGGATATTGCGCTAAGATTTCGGTCAGCTTTGTTTGGTCGTTATAGTTCATGTTCTTCATCCTTTATTATGAATAGTCATTGCGAAGGGCGCATAGGTTAAGGTGGAGATTGCCACGTCGGAACGAAGTTCCTCCTCGCAATGACGATCTGAAATGCGCCCTGTGGCAATCTCAACTGAATTATTTGATGCCGCGCAGGTTGATTTCATCGATAGTCGCGGGTGTGATCCCGCGTTTTAAGAGGTTTTGCTCACATTCGCGATAGGTCTTGTGATCGAGCAGTGCCTCGGGTGTATGCGCGTCATAGCCGATGACCGCCTTGGTGCCCGTCTTTGCGACGATATCCCAGAAGGTCGGATTCGGGTAACAGCGCTTGTTCAGATAGCCGAGGATGTTGTATTCCAGCGGGATGTCATGTCATCTGCTCGATATAAAAGTCCGGATCGCCCTCGTACCAGACGGTGTCGGGGTGTGCCAGATAGGTGAAGGCGCCTGTCGACAAGCCCTCCTTGACCTGCGCGACGTACTGCGCGAGGTAATCTTCCTTCTTGCCCTTACCGGCGACATAGTACGAGCCTTCGTCGTATTCGTTGCCGACAAAATGCTGCCCCATGATCATATAGTCGAGGTGAAGGGGTCGGACGAAGTCGATCAGCTTGTCAAAGGTCTCGGGGTAATACTCCGTTTCAAATCCGAGGAGGATACGGATATCGGAGGCGTATTCCTTTTGCAGGACGCGGATGCTCTCGGCATATTCCTGCGCCTGTTCGGGGAACATGCGGAAATGGCTGTAGTAATCGTCGACAGGGAAGAACTGAGGGCAGTGGTCGGCAAAACCGAGCGTTTTGAGTCCTGCTTTGATCGCCGCCTCGACATATTCTCTGTCCTCGCCCACGGCGTGATGACAGCGTGTGGTGTGCGTATGCAGATTGTAATCCGCCATGTTGAGCCCCCTTCCGTTTTAAGTTGACATTATCATAGCAAAAACAAGGAGGTTTGTCCAGAGGATATTACGCTTGTTGTTGATACAACGCAGTATGATTGAGATACTCGCTTCGCTCAAACAATTTAATACAATCCCTCAGTCCTCTTTCGAGGACAGCTCCAAAAGGAGCCTAAAAACGGCATCTCATATTTTTGATCTTTTTTTCTAAAAAAAGAGACTCCCGAAAAGGGAGCCTCATGAGGGGATGTATCATGAAAAGATGATCAGTTATCGGGTTTTGCGGGAGGAGTATCGCTGTCGGAACCGCTGTTGCCGGGCTTGTCGGGAGGGGTACTGCCGCCGCTGTGACCGCTGCCGGTCGATACGACCGCGATCGCTTCACCGGTGGAAGCAGTGCCCTCGGTGTACGCCTTGCCGTCGACGTAGAGGGTATGACCGTTCAGGTCGATGCTGTCCGCGTCACAGGTCAGCGAGGTGATGTAGCTGTCGGATGTGAGCGTCCACTTTGCGCCGCCGCTGAGGTCGACATAGACCTCGCCTGCCTGACCGGAGCTGTTGATCGCGCCGGTGAATACGGAGCTGTCGGACAGAAAGAGGTTGAGATGGGACACATCATCCACCACCATGTCGCCGTTGATGGTCTGCTGTTTGGCGTTCATGGTGACCTGACCGCCGTTTTTGCCGTCGCTGCCCCAGCCGGCTGCCGCCGCTCTGAGGAATACGCCTTCCGTATCGTTGTTGATGATGGTCGCGCCGGACAGGCTGATGTCGGTCGCGGTGTTGTTGACGAAGAAAATATCGCCGTTCTCATTGGTGAGCGTACCGCCGTTCATGGTAAAGGACGAGGTACCCTCCGCCGCGTCGCCGGACATGCTCTGATAGATCATGACCGCCTGATACCAGCTC
>ONUI01000040.1 GCA_900320995.1 uncultured Eubacteriales bacterium | reverse complement strand
GAGCCTGAATCTTCTTTTTCGTTGATAACGCGAGTTCATTATATATTGTATAACACGTTTCTGTCAAGCAACAGCATATTCGGGATTGATGAATTGATTGTAGGTCCCTCTCAAAAGAATCTTTACTTCATATTCACCATCGATACCCTTGCCTATGCTAATTTCCTTGACCATCTTATTGACTATCATTCGCTGAACTTCAAGCGAAAAACGTAAAGTTTGCCTTATGGGGTTATCGTTTGTCTTATGGGGCTAAAGTTTGCCTTTTGATACCAATTTATAATGAGTAATCAGCATCATTTGTTTCGGCGATCGGTTTTAGCCTATTTGAAAAATTAGCAGCGGCATTTTCACATGGCGGTTTTGGATCATCCCAGCCCCATTCAGCGGAATAGACTTCATTGAAAATAATATTGTGGACTTTACACCTACGAATAAACAGCGAGATTTCTCCAGCAGCTATATACTTGTCGCCTTTATGATTTGGTAAGCCAAGTATATGCAACGCACGATCAAGAGTATCTTCACCGTACATTCCAGGGAAGAATTGTGGATATAGCATTTGATAGTACTTCAAAACCCAATTGTAGTCAAAAAAGAATACCTTCTTAAGCGTGTTCTGAAGCTCCTGATAATCAGCAATTGATTGAAATGTGCCATATTGTTCAATTGCGTCAACACAGAAGATTAACGAATCACGTACAGCTATCGCTTTTCTTCTGCTTTATCCCGGCTTATTGTATGAGAGCGATTACTCTCATCTCGGTAACGCCACACTCCATCAGAGACCTTAAAATATACAATCCATAAATAATTATATACACCCGCGGATCCAAATCGATTATACTTGCTGACCTTTGAGGTCAATAGACTCAACATGGTTGTTGGTGCATTGCCAAACACTTCGTCTAACAATTCTCTACCAGTCATTTGAACTAACCGCGCCGGCAAGAATCTTTCAATAAACTCTTCTCTGAGTGATTCAATATTCGCTTTGAATTTTAATAGTCTGTCCGTGTTTCGGGATAGACGATATGCGCCGAGGCGTTAGGCATCACATGAGAGATGCGAATGAATGAAACGGCTTCTTCGATCGTCATCTTCTCACTGTTGATATAGCGTGCCCATACATCGCAGATGCGCTGTTCGCCGTCCAGATAATTCTCCGTGACGTGCTCCATAGTGATGGTGGTGTTTTCAAAATGCTCTATCTGTCTTTGGGTAGTATTTTTGTTTTCAAAGTTAGAATAAAGAACCACAAAGGTCAGCATTGCTATCATAATGATCACATTGACGACAGTGACCCAAGTTTTTTCATAGCGCTTTCAGCTCCCCGAATCCCGGTTTCCAAACAAATCGGCACAAAAGTAAAAGCAAATCTTATTGATGATCTATATTTTTACTTTATACCACAAGAAACGCCTCTTGTATAGTATAAATTGTGTAATCGTACGATACCGTATATGATCCGAGCTACGCTGAACAAGCAAAAGCGTTTTCTTGTTCTGTTTTATCCGGGTCTACACCGACTTTTTGCGGAGAGCCGATTCGCAAAAACGCTTTTATGCGGAGCTTTCGGGGTATTATGCGATTTTGCGGGCTATTCCTTATCCTTCACGACCTCGGCGTGGTTCCACTTCTTCATAGTGCGCATGGCAGCTAGGTGACTGAACAGAATATAAAGGAACACGATCAGTGAAACGATCAGCGCTTCCTTGACGCCGCAGGCATAGGCGAATTCTTCTGTAGGCGTGCTGATACGCAGAAGAGTGAATCGTGCAAGGAATGTGCCGGAGATCAAACCGATCACGCAAGCCGTTATGAATTGCAGCAGCGACTGTGTGAACCTGCTGCGTGATATCTCCGTGTGCTGAAAGCCTAACGTTCTGAGAACGCACAGCTCGCGTTTGTTGTCCTGGAGATTGGTGATAGCTGTATTGAGGACGATGATGAATCCGATCAGAACTCCGAAAGCGATCAGGATCCACGCAGCGAGATCATAGGTTGCATAGAGCTGATGGTTGATGTTGTAGAGAGCTTCGGTGAACACGGTATACAGATAGTCGTCGTGCTCCGTCAGGAAGGCAAGCAGCCGACGCCGCGGTGCGCCGTCAAATCGGCACAGCACGCTGTACAGCTCAGGCTTGCCCGTCCCGGAGACGTTTTCCTGCGTGATATACTGAGCGCGGTTGACGCACTGGTCGGTCATACCGCTGACGGTGAATCTGTTTGACGCGACAGTCAGGCTGTCGCCGACTTCGACGCCTCCCAGCGCATCCGCGAGGTGACGATCGACGATGATCGTGCCGCGCTCCGGCGCGAGGGATTCACCGTTCATGCTGTTGATACCTATCATCCTGTTTTCGGGAGCGATCGCATATACGGTCGTTTGCTCAGAGCCTTTGTCAGATGAAACAGCGATATCATATATCAGCACCTTTTCGGCTTCGCTCACGCCCTCTATCGCTTCTATCTCACTGAGCAGATCGTCCGATGGATCATTCTCGAAGAATATCTGACAGTCGTAACGTATCCTTTCATCAAAGGTTTGGTGTATCACATGGTTTTTTGAAGCGATGAAGGAGACTGAGGTGAAGATCATCATCACGGACGTTGAGACGCATATCGTGGAAAAGAGAAATCTGCCCTTGTTTCGAAAAAGAGAAGTAAGGTTGAATTTCAGCATCGGAGAGGCTTTGCTCAATAAGCGGTTCAAGAAAGCGGGGACGCTGATATCCGCCTGTACGGGGCGCGACATCGCTTCTTTCGGCGTTATGCGCTCGATCATTACCGTACCTATCAGCGTAGCCGTTACACACACTCCGAAGGTAGCGAGTGCTCCGACGGCAAATCCGCCGATATCCGGGAGATAGGTGAATTCAGGCAGTGGGAAGAAGCTCTTGAAATAGCCGCCGACATATCCCCGAACAGCAAGTCCGATCCCGCTGCCGAGGATGATACCGCCGAGCGCTACGCCCGCGGCGACAACGCAGAACATCCCGCGGACAGAAGCCTTGCCGATACCCAGAGCCATCAGTATCCCGATGTCTCTGCGGCTCTGCCTGATGATCATCGACATGAAAAGAAAAACGACGATAAGCACGATCCCGAAGAAGATAGCCGGCAGCATCGACATCATGGCGGACATAGGGTTGAGGTTGTTGTCGATCCTTTTTTTGACGGGTGATTGTCGGTAGGTATAACCGCTTTTTACAGCGGAGTCGCTCAGCGCAGCGCGAGCTTGCTCCAAAACTCTGTCAGCGTCAGCGTCATCTTCGAGATACAACAGAAATTGGTTGCAAAGGCGGTCGTAGCCCTCGCTGTCTCCGAGCTTTTTATAGGCGCGTTCAAGCTCGTCTTCCAAATCGGTGAAGACCCGCATTTCTTTTGCGGACTCTGAGAGCTTGCTCTCACCGCCGGCGATCTCATTTTCGACGGAGTTGAGCTGTGACTGTCCGTCGCTGAGCTTGCCTTCTATCTCGCTGATCCCATCGTCTATCTCGGCGATCCCGTCCTTGATATCGGTTATGCCCTCGTCTAACTCCACGCTTGCGTCTTTAAGTTCGGCGTAAGCGCTCCGGGCGGAGGCGATACCGTCGCTCAACTGTGTAAGCGTTCCGGGCAGATCGCTCTCGCCGATACCGTTCGCGCTCAGCTCTTTGATGACGGATCCTCTTCTCTTGCTCAGCGTATCGAGCGCTTCGTCTGTTTGTTCCAGCGCCTGAGTGTACAGCTGCTTCACGTCTTTGGCTGTCATCTGTTCAAGGGAGGCGCCCTCCGACAGACCGCGCAGCTCGTTTTCTGCGCTCAGGACACTGTTCAGCAGTTCTTTCGCGGAGCGGTCGGTCTCTATGCTTTTGAGCAGATCCAGAGTCTGCCGTATACTCGGCCTACGCGCCCGGTCTCGCAGCGCGGTCAGGCGGGACAATGCCGTCTGATACGCCGACTTGAGACTCGCCGCGTCAGTGACGCTCACGGCGCTGTACCGTCTGAGAACAGCATTAAGCTCGCTGTAGCCCGCATCGGTGGGAGAGAACGCCTCCGACGATGCGATCATAGCTTCGACCTTATGTGAACTGAGATACGCGTAGTCGGCATCCATCTGCGCCTCAAAGTCATTAAGCGTCTTATCCAGAAAGCCGATCGGCGCGGATAGATCATAGAAAAAGCCGATCTTATCCATCTGATCAAGGTAGTCCGAGAGTTCCTCGGCGCCGCTGATCAGCTCTGACATTTTTGCGCTGTCAGGCAGATCGGACAGCAGACTGATAAGTCGCTGTACGCTGTCGGAGCGCAGTCTGTCCCCGGCGGACTTCAGCTCTTTTTCGGCTGCGTTGATCTCATCGAGACCTTCTTTTGCGCGGGTGAGCAGATCGAGCTTAGAGCTCAGCTCCTCAACGGTCGAAGCCGCCGTTTCATAAGCGGCGGCGAGCTCGGCCTTTTTTTCTTCCAACTCCTGTTCGGACGAGAGAAGCTCATCTTTCGTTTTGTTGAGCTCTTCGATCGCGCTCTCTGCTTCGACTGAGGAGCTGAGATATTCCTCACGCATTTCGCTCAGCAGTTTTTTAGCCTGCATGAGCTGATCTTCTTTTTCATCCAGCAGCTTTTGCGCGGAATTTTTCTGCGCCGAAAGCTCGTCGGACTTCTCGTCCAGCTGTGCCTTGTTATCGCGATAGTCCTTCTCAAACTCTTCGGCGAGCAGGACGGCGGGGGCGTAGATATAGCCGAAATCATAGTTCAGACCCCACGCGTTATCGGAGACCTTCGCTGAGAGGGTCTCGGGACGCGAGATGACAGCGCTTACCGTGAAGTCGCGGTATTCGTCACGCACTCTGAACGATACCGTATCACCGGCGCTTATACCGTTGTTCTCGGCAAAATTATACTCGATCAACACGCCGTCGCCGCCGTCCGACTCTGACCAACGGCAGAAGGTCTGCCTCTCGCTGTCGGTGTAGGAGAATACTCTTACGGAAAAGTAATCCTCGTCGGAGGTTTTCATCAGCGTATCGGCGAAAAGCCGGGTATCACAGCCTTGGACTCCGTCTATAGCGAGCAGGCTGTCCGCGTCGTCGGACGTGGTGATCTCGGTCGTGATACAGACGTCGGGATAGTGATATTTCTCCACGTAGTCGCGCAGAGATCTCTCAAGGGAGACGTATCCGCCGGACAGACCCCATGAGAGCGAAAAGCCGAGTGACGCGATCAGCGTGACCGATATCAACAGCTTGATATGCTTTTTTATAACTGCGCGCAGCATAGTCTTCATCGGCTGTTACCATTCTATCTCGTTTGACGATAATATGTTTGTATTGGTTTCATCGGAAATGATCTTACCGTTTTTCATGCGTATGACTCTGTCGGCGATTTTCGCGATCTCAGCGTTATGGGTGACGATGATCATCGTCTTTGAGTACTCGCGCACTAAACGCTCAAGACAATTGAGCACCGTTTTGCCGGTCTCTGAGTCCAGTGCGCCGGTCGGTTCGTCACAGAGAAAAAACTTAGGATTTTTGGCGATGGCGCGCGCGATGGAAACACGCTGCTGCTGACCGCCGGAGAGCTGAGATGGATAACGCCGCATTTTGTCCGACAGTCCTACAAGACACAGAGCGTCCTCGGCTGCGCCGTGGCTTTCGGGGTCGGCAGTCAGCTTCACGTTCTCTATAGCTGTCAGCCCGGAGATGAGGTTGAAGGATTGAAAGACAAAGCCTACCGTATTTCGGCGGTACGCCGTCAGCTCTCTGTCGCTCATCCGACCGAGCTCGACGCCGTCGAAGCATACGGAGCCGCTGTCAAAGCGATCCATACCTCCGAGCATATTCAGCAGTGTGCTCTTTCCGCTGCCGGAGTTACCCAACACCGCGACAAGCTGTGAACTGCCTACTTCAAAGCTCAGGTGATCCAGCGCGCAGACGCGGCTGTTGCCGTCTCCGTAGTATTTGCAGAGTTCTTTGACTGTCAGGATGGTTTCTGTATGTTTTTCCATAGAGGTCTCCGTATTTGAGAGGATATATCAATAGCCGATGACGATTCCCAGCGCGAGAAAGCCTATCACCAGCAGGAAGTTTACCGCAAACAGCGGCAGGCTCTTCTTCACCCATTTGAAGTACTCCATACCTATCATTGAGAGCGCGATAAGAAGGACGGGAGAGGTCGGGAACAGCACGTTGGTGTAGCCGTCCGCGAAGGTATATATCAGCACCATCATGCGGTCGCTCAGACCTAAGCTCACGGTCGAGAGCAGTCCCATGACGAGGATCGCCTTGGCAGTGGAAGAAGAGATGAAGAACTCCAGCACGAGCACGATCGCATAGATGATCAGCACGATCAGGAAGAGGCTTTTGCCCTTTGTCAACAGGTTGATCTGGTTGGCGATCGTCGGCATTATGTGACCCTCGTCGAAAACATATTTGATCGACGCCGACAGTCCGATGAAAACGATCGTCGGCAAAGCTCCGGTCAAACCCTTCAGAAAGCTCTTGAATACCGTTTTGGCTGAGGATGTGCAGAGGATCCCGGCGAGCAGTCCGAAGATCAGGAAGTAGGCGATGAGGATGACTACGGTGTAGCTTCTGAACGCCTCGACAGAGGAGCATACCGCAATCAGAATAAGACTGACGCTTAGGAATATCCCATAGATCACGCGCAGTTTCTTCTCACGAGAGGGCGACTTTTCCGCGACGCTGTCCCGAACGTTCACGGTAGCCTTGATCCTCAGATCGTGTTCATAGGTCAAGCTGTTCTCGGGGCTTTTGCCGAGCTTTCTGAGATAGAGGAAGATGAACGCCAGCAGGAGCATATACATCACGATGAAAATGATTATACGGAACCATATCTTATCCATCGGATTAGCTCCGATGATCTCAGAGGCGAGCAGTACGGTAAAGGGATTGGTCACGGCGCTCGCGAAGCCGAAGCCGCAGGATACGATGCAGATCAGAAAGCCGGTGAAAGAATCATATCCTATCGCTAAGCACAGCATCGTGATGATCGGCAGCATGGTCAGCATTTCTTCAAACAGTCCGAGAAACGCTCCGAAGCACATGAACAACAGTGAGATCAGCGCGACCATCAGCTTTCGTCTGCTTTTGAAGCGATCGGACACCGCGCTTACTATCGCGCCTATGCCTCCCGCGTCGTTCATCACCTGAAACGCCGCCGAGATCACCAGCAGAAACACAGACAGCATGATAAGAGTCACTCCGTCGGAGGAGCCGAAGACCAATATCGGCGCGAGGATCCCCTTCCAGACAGGGATGCCCTTTACGCCGTCGAGCGTATGATAGACGCTGTAATCGGTGCTGCCGTCGGCGTTCACGCCAAAGCTCCCCGCAGGGATGAAGCAGGTCAGTACGATCGAGACGATCAACAGCCCGAGCAGCAGCGCCGTCACCTGTATAAAGGTCTTTTTGGAGATATTGATCAGTGATTTTTCTTTATTCATCTGCGATTACGCTCCTCTCTGATTAAGTCGACGATCAGCGACCAGCGCGCGACCTGCTGTCTGTTTTCGGTCGGATAAAAATAGTATTGATCGTTATCGTGGTAGATCTCAAATTCCTTGCCGCAGGAGAATGCGAGAGCCGGTATCTTCTCGGTAGGTACGGTGAATTCCGTTTTGTCCGAGCGGTAGGTGAACGACTCTTTGGTCAGTGTGCAGACGCCGGTTTCTTTTCTGACGCGTCCGTTCTTGTCAGGGAACACCTTGACGTTTACCTCTGTTCTCAGCTCAAGATCGTCGAGCTGCGCCCGCTCCGTCTCTTTGATGCGGTCGTAATAGGCGGGGATGCTCCCGATCTCATCAGTAAATAGGTAGCTATCATCAAGATGATGTATCTTTCCGCAGGCGGTACAGTACAGGTCGCTTGCCTTCGACTGCGTTGTATACAGCGCTCCGCAGTCCGCGCAGCGGTACAGCATCTTCTCCAGTCCGCGCGCCTTGTCCTTCTGACGAAAACGGTTGACGGGATCCGCCGAGGCGTTATATGACAGCGTAGCTTCGATCACCCGCTCGATCTCGCCGACCGACATACGCTTCAGATCCTCTGGCGTCAAAACTCTTTCGACCGCGATCCGCACGTTGCCTCTGTAGAATTTTCCGCGCCATTTAGGATAGGTGAAGTATCCGCCCGTGATCTTTGCCAGCACCAGCGGATAGCCGAATTTCTTATACGCCGCGGCGGCACTCTCCACGATCTCGCCGGGGCGTCCGTCGATGCTGAGCCTGCCCTCGGGGAATACTACGACGGGATATCCGGCTCTGAGCGTCCGGAGCATTTTGACGGCAGCTGTGTCGGGATAAAACATCTTCTTGGGGATCATACCCGCTTTTTTTGACAGGTGTCTGAGCACAGGAGCGGATGTTATGTGGTGGTTGATGATATAGGCGGGCTTATAGTTCTTCATAAGCTCCGTCATATAGTAGAAGTCATAAAACGACACATGGTTGCACAGTACGACGAACGGCGGATCAAGTCCTTTCAGCTTTTCGCCGTCCACTACCAGCTTCTGGCTGTGCTTTCGCCAGAGAGCGATGAGCTTTATCGCGACGAAGTAAGCGGCTGAGTCGGGTGTACCGTCTTTTCCTCTGAAATATACCTTGTCGAGGAACAGCCACAGAAGCACGAACAGAAGAGCCATCATCAGCAGTATTATCAGAATCAGAACCCACAGCGGAAGCGCGTTCATGATGAACGCCCTCGCGCCGGCTCCGATCAGGTTGGAGGTGACGATGGAGGGGATCACGCCCGTTGCAACCGTCAGGATATATCTGCGGTAGCGGATGTCGGTGCTGCTGCCGAAATAGCAGATCGCGCCGAAGGGGATTATCGGCGTTATGAACAGAAGATACATCAGCATCCATACCTTCTTTTCTTTGTTATCCAAGGCCATTTGCTCGATCTGTTCTTTTGATTCTCTCGATTTTTTTGTGTCAAAGCGGAATGTTCTCACAAGGATAAAGATGATGCTCGCGCCGAGACATACGCCGAGATCGCACAGGATCAGCGAGATATAGAAAGGATAGCTCAGACCGCTCGCTACCTGGATGAACTCAGCCGGTATAAATACGACGATCATTTGCAGCGCCTCAATCAGCGATACTGCCGCTCCTCCCGCGATGCCCTTGGAGGTCAGCAGCGCCTTGGCTCCCTCGACATCGTTTTTCAGCTGCAGGGTGAACAGAGGGATCAAGATATCTTTCAGAAAAAACGCGAACAGGAATAACGCCCCCGCTAAGGAGAGCAGTAAAACGGCTTTTTCGATCCATCTCTTTTTCATAGCTCAGGCTCCTGTTCTTGAAATCAATTCATATAAACTCTTTCCGATCTGTCATAAGGATTCCGTCGGCTTTTTTTAGCGCTTAATAGGAAATCTGTATAGAATAATTATACAGATTATGCTTGTTATTTCAAGTGTTTCAGAAAAACAAAAGTGTTTTAATAAATATTTGTATTAACATATACCGTCGGTACAGAACGCCTGAACGTGACGCCTTGATAAGCAAAACGGGCATAGCTCTCAAGAGCGAGAAATCCATGCCCGTTTTATTCAGGGAGTTTTTTCGTTAGTTCAGCCTAAGCTATCCGTGTTATAATTGTAGCTCTTGAAAGGAGGCAGATACTCGATGAAAAGAGTCAGCAATGAAACAAAGCAAATCATTATCAACCAATTCAACAACGGAATATCCGTTGCTTCGTTAACCGAAACAACCGGTATCCCGCGAAGTACTATTTACGGATGGCTGAAAGCCTCTCATAATAATAGTTCTTCAAAAAAGAAACCCGTCAACAAAAAGAGAATACTGGATCTCGAGAGTTCCGTTACACGATTAACGACTTTAGTCGAAATCCTTCAAAGGGTATTTGAAGTGGAGAGAATTCCGACAAATCTCAGGTTGGAAGAAATGGAGAAGATCTATGGGGATTATACCATACATAATCTTTGTGATGCTTTAAAGCATTCCATAAATTACATAAAGAAATACTCACTATCTAATGTTGGCATCTTCCTATTTTCACACCTCGTCGCCAGCCAAGTATCTTCGGCACTACAGGGCTTAACTTCCGTGTTCGGGAAATGTGGTCTCCGAAAAGCCCCGCTTTTTGGAGAAAGGACGAGTGACG
>ONUI01000041.1 GCA_900320995.1 uncultured Eubacteriales bacterium | reverse complement strand
TTCAGATGGTCGAAGTCGACGCCGGAAACATCCTTGTCCCAGCCCTCGAATACATAGGTGTAGTAGTCATCCTCCGGCATGACCGGGTCACCGCCCGGCGTGGGCACGGGATCACCCTCCTTGACGTTGTAGGCGGCATACTGACTGCCGTCAAAGTTGCGGTAGGTGACGGGATAGTAGGTGATGACCGGCGGTTCTGTCGGCTTGGGAGCGCCTTTCTTTTCCGTGGGCGGCGGCTCGGTAGGAGGTTCCGTCGGGTTGGAGGCGAGGGTCGCGGTCAGATCCTCCGAGCCCTCCAGATTACCCTTGCCGTCATACCAGTCGATCTGACCCTTGGCGTTCGCCGACTTGAAGGTCTCGGTCTCGGGACGGGTGCCGCCGTAGCGGCTGTAGTAAACATCCGGGAACAGCGGATCGGAGCTGCGTGACGCTAAGCTGACGTCGACGTTGGGATCCTCACCGGGTCGCACCTTACGCGCGACGACCACCAGTCGCCACTGGTAGAATTCGTAACAGCAGGTGGACAGGGTGATGATCTGGTCACCCTCGTTACAGGTGACGGGAATGTCGAAGAATGAGCGCACGCGCATGTTGTAGACGAAGTTCATGAACTCCGCGTCGGAGTTGAAATCGCCCTGCATATAGTTGAAGAACTCGCCGTGCTCATAGCGGGTCGAGGTCTTGAACACCGAAATGATCTTGTACTTGGCGTCGCCGTCGGGGGTGTTGAACTTGACGATGGGATGATCCTGATAGAATTCGAGATCGCCCTTCAGATCACCCTTCGGCGAGTAGCCGAGAAGTCCGGCGAACATACTGCCGTCGAGCATATCGTGACCGTGCATGATGACGTTGCGCGATTTTTCGCCCTCGGTAGAGCGGTAGTCGATGAAGATGCTGCCGTATTCGGAGCTTTCCTTTTTGTAGGTGCGCTTGATGTAATATTGATTATAGCGGTCGTCGCCCTCGTGATACAGGACGGGGTAATCGATCTTGGTGTCGGGGATGGTGATCCAGCCGACGATCTCATCGTTGATCTCCTTGAGCGCGTCCCAGTCCTGCTCGGGACCGTCGCCGTTGCCGTCTCCGTTATCCTTGTTATGGGCGATGGTCTGGATCTCGCTGGTGACGGCATTGTTGCGCATCGGTCCGAAGATGTAGAACTCCAGCACGTAGATCAGCGCGGCAATGAACGCGGCGATCGCGATCAGTACGACGATCTTGCGGATCTTCTGCTTTTTGGTATCCCCTTTCTGAGGAATAAAGGATTGGATAAAGCCTTGCTTTTTCTTCGGCGCCGCGGCACTGTCGGAAAGATCAATTTGATTGAGCTCGGCGTCGACCTCGTTGCCGCTCGCGTCAAAGAACGCGATACCGACGGGGTAGAGCGCCGCGTTCTTCGTGAACACATCGTTGGCGCCCGCGATACCGTCGCGGATCACATCCTTGAGCGCGGCGCCTGTCAGCGAGGCGCAGGGCAGCGCGATAAAGCGCTTTCCCGAATAGGAGAAGCAGTAGCCCTTATAGCCGTTGCCCAGATCGCCGATGGAGGAGACCTTGAGCTTCGGCGTCAGCTCCTTGTGCGCTTCATCACGCGGGATGCCGGCTTCGAGTTCCTCGATCGTTTTGTAAAACAGCTTGCGGAATGAGCTGTTGTCGGTCGAATCGAGCGCGTTGACGAACAAAAACAGATCGCTTTCGCTTGAACTCAGCTTTTCCGTGATCGCCTTTGACAGCTTTTTGGCGTCTGCGGCACAATCGGTGGTGTGCTGCAGCTCGACGCCGTCCGCTTCGAGAGCAGAGGTGATCTCGGCAGCTGCGTCCGTATACGCCTTTGCGTCGGCTTTATTCTTTTGGATAGAGAACAATTCACATTTGAACATAGAAGATCCTTCTTATCTGGTAGGATAGGGGAGCGCCTTGATTACTTAGGCTCGGCGCAGATGACGGCATAACCGCCCTCGTTCGCGACTTTGGCGCTGTAGCTTGTGCCGTCGGAGGTAAAGCTGACAGCGTCCTTTTTAAGATCGTCCTGCGTGAGCTTGACGATATCGATCGTATCGGATTTGAGAACGCCGTCGACGGTGGAGCTGACGACGGTATCGCCTTTGACGATGATCATGTTGTTGCCGCATTTCTCAGCGAGATTGTCGCCGACGACATCGCCGTAAGCGTCAGTGGTCAAGGTGATGATGACAACACCGGTGCCGTCGGTGCGCTTGACGCCTGCCATCAGGCTGTAGGTGCCGTCCTCCGCGTGATAGACCGGATCGGTCATCTGCTTGTCGGCAGTATTTCTGACGATGCCGGCAAATTCCTTTTTGTCGTCAAGATCCTTCAGGTTTTTGTCCTTGTCGCCTGCCGGATAGGAGCCGACGACGGTACGGGTCTCATCCGCTACCGTCAATCCGTCGAGAGAAAGCGTCTTGGCGACCTTCTCAAAATCCTCGTCGGTGCTGTCCTTGGTGATCAGCATCGCGGCGATATTGGCGGTTTTGAAGATGTCGCCGGCAAAAACGGATTGATTGCGTTTTTGGTCGTGGGCAAAATCCGCAACCTTCCCCTTGGCGTAATCCAGGTTGGCGGATAATCCCTTGCTTGCGCTGCATCCCGCGAGAAGCGCGCAGATCAGGACGACGGATACTGCGATTGTGAATAATTTTTTCATGACAAATCCTTTCCGAAAGGTGACCCTTTCAAACATTTTATTGACAGAAAAGCGCCTTTTCTGTTAGTTCCTGATGAATAATTGATTCTATAAAAGAAATATAATCAGAAGTCGATCGTCTTGACCGTGGTGTTTCGGATCGCTTCTTCGATCAACTCATCGAGCTCCGCCTCACGCTCCGCCTGCTCGACAAAATGCAGGATGGGCTTGGTGCGCGGGTGCTTGGGCGTGAAGATGGTACAGCAATCCTCGTACGGCTCGATGGAGGTCTCAAAGGTGCCGATGCGGCGGGAGATGTTGATGATCTCCTGCTTGTCCATGCCGATCAGCGGACGGAACACGATCTTGCCCGCGGCGGCGTTGGTGCAGTTCAGCGCGTACATCGTCTGTGACGCGACCTGTCCGAGACTCTCGCCGGTGATCAGCGCGCCGGACTTGGTCTGTTCGGCGACGCGGGTGGCGATCTTCATCATCACGCGTCTCAGCAGGATGGTGAACAGCTCTTCGGGACAGCGATCGCGCATGGTCTCCTGCACCTTGGTCAGCGGAACGGTGTGTATCTCGATGGAGCCCGCGAAGCGGCTGACCTCCTTGAGCAGCTTTTCGACCTTCAATCGCGCGCGCTCGGAGGTATAGGGCGGAGATTCAAAGTGGACGGCGTTGAGCTTTAGACCGCGTTTCGCCATCATATAGGCGGCGACAGGGGAATCGATACCACCGCTGATGAGTACGGTAGCCAGCCCCGATGTGCCGACGGGCATACCGCCCTGCCCGCGGATGGTCGCGCATCGGATATAGGCGCCGAAGTCGCGCACCTCGACGGTGACGGTGACCTCGGGATTTTTGACGTCGACCTTGAGATGGGGACAGGCGGAGAGCAGCTTGCCGCCGACCTGTGCCGAGATCTCGGGGGATTTATAGGGGAAACGCTTGTCGGAGCGCTTGGATTCTACCTTGAAGGTCTTGGCGTCCTCTAAGTATTCCTTGCAGTAGAGGGGCGCTTTTGCGAGAATGTCGTCGAGCGTCTTGTCGCATACGCAGGCGCGTGAGAAGGTGACGATGCCGAACACCTCCGCGATACGCTCGCATACATCGTCGAGGTCGGCGTCCTCGGACTGCGGGATGACATAGATAGTGGACTGGGCGATCTTGATGGTGAATTTGCCGAGTCCGCGCAGACGGTATTTGATATTTTTGATGAGTACGTCTTCAAACGCGCGGCGGTTGAGTCCCTTGAGGACCATTTCGCCGAGCTTGATCAATATGATTTCTTGCATAAACTTCTTCCTAATCTGTATTTGCCTTCCCCTTGAGGGGAAGGTGGGCAATTCGCTTGCGAATTGGTCGGATGAGGTGTAACCCTGACCGGATCAACATTTTATGGGATAAGGCATTAACGTTTCCACCTCATCCGTCACCCTTCGGGCGACACCTTCCCCTCAAGGGGAAGGCTTTTATTTTCGCTGAAGGGTGGCGATACCGCTCTGCAAACCCTCGATCAGCGCGTCGATATCTTCGGTGGTGTTGTAGCGTGAAAAGCTGATTCGAAGGGAGCTGTCGATGCGGTCATCACTAAGCCCCATCGCCTCGAGCACATAACTGCGCTTGCCCTTGGCGCAGGCGCTGGACGAGCTGACGTATACGCCCGATTCCTCCAGATGATGGAGCATGGTCTCCGAGCGAATGCCCGCGACGGAAATGTTGATGATATACGGCAGGGCGTCGCCGGGGGAGTTGACGGAAATATCGTCGATCGCCTGTAATTGATCGAGCGCGTAACGGTTCAGTTCCTTAATTTGTTCTGCGTGAAGTGATAAATCCGAAAAACCGACCGCGGTCGCGAAGGCGGCGATCAGCGGGGCACTTTCCGTGCCCGGACGGAGCTTCTTCTGCTGTTCTCCGCCGTAAAGGAGCGGCAGGATGCGTGCCCCGTCGCGGATGTACAGCGCGCCGCAGCCCTTCGCGCCGTGGATCTTGTGCGCGCTGACGCTCATCAGGTCAACGCCCCATTTCTTCGGTTTGACGGACATTTTGCCGAACGCCTGTACCGCGTCGGAGTGGAACAGCGCTTCGGGACAGTTCTTGTGCACCAGCTTCGCGATCCGCTCGATCGGCTGGACGGCGCCTGTTTCATTGTTGACCGTCATGATGCTGACGAGGATGGTTTTGTCGGTGAGCAGTGCCTTGAGCGCGTCGATATCGACAACGCCCCGATCGGTGACAGGGGCGAATCGTACGTCATAGCCCAGTTCGCCGAGCCGCTTGGCGCTCTCATAGACGGAGCTGTGCTCGATCGCGGATACGATCACACGATCACCTCGCCGTTTGAGCGCCTGTGCCGCGCCGAACAGCGCGGTGTTGTTCGCTTCGGTGCCGCCCGAGGTGAAGTAGATGGTCTTCGGTTGTACATTCAGCGCGTCGGCAATGATCCCGCACGCCTCTTCCACAGCGGTCTCCGCCTCTATCCCGACCTTGTGCAGGGAGGACGGATTGCCGTAGTTTTCGCGCATCATGCGGTATGCCGCGTCAGCCGCTTCCTGACACACCTGCGTGGTGGCGCTGTTATCTAAATAATGGATGTTCATATTGTGATTCTTTCATAGGAATAATTGGTTGAGATTCCCACAGTCGCGCGACACGTGTGTCGGCGCTCCCTCGGAATGACAAATTAATCGGTTGAGATTCCCACAGTCGCGCGACACGTGTGTCGACGCTCCCTCGGAATGACAAATTAATCGGTTGAGATTCCCACGGTCGCGCGACACGTTGCCGGCGCTCCCTCGGAATGACCGTATTAAATCAGTATAATTATATATCTATACGGGGATAAAAACAAGAAGTAGAATGAAATTTTTGTTGAATAATTTGTAAACGCGCGCGGATACTATCTTCGGTGATGATATGATAAAGGAAAACTATTCCAAGCTGGTCGAGTTGCGCTCGCGCAACAGCCGCATGGGCATCGATTGTCTGAAGGCCTTTTTGATCGGCGGCGCGATCTGTACGATAGGGCAGGGGATACTGGAACTGTACCTCATGACGGAGCTTTCGGAGGATGACGCAAAGACCCTCACCTCGGTGACGCTGATCTTTATCGGCGTGATGCTGACGGCGCTGCATTTGTATGAGCGGATCGCCAAGCACGGCGGCGCGGGTACGCTTGTGCCGATCACGGGCTTCGCGAACGCGATGAGTTCGCCGGCGATCGAATTCAAGGCGGAAGGGCTGATCACCGGCCTGGCGGCAAAGATGTTCGTTATCGCCGGTCCCGTGCTGGTGTACGGCACAACCGCCGCCGTACTCTACGGCGTGATCTACTTTTTAACGACGCTGTGATATCCGGCACCGGATGAATCGGTCGAAAAACACAAGGATACCCGTGAGAATCCCCTCAGATTATTGACATTGATGGTAAATGATCTATAATAGAGGAAAGAATTGTCGTTAAGAATGAGGAGGGGGATTATGCTTTGTTATCATTGTATGCGTGAAAAGGGCGACGCCGAGATCTGTCCGCACTGTCACGCACAGGGCAGTGTGGAACCGCAGCCGCATCAGATCGCGCCGGGTACCGTGATCGGAAACCGCTATACGCTCGGTAACGTCATCGGTGAGGGCGGGTTCGGCATCACCTATATCGGACTGGACAACACCCTCGGCGTTACGGTGGCGGTAAAGGAGTACTATCCTTTTGGCTGTTGCGACCGCAACACAACGGCGGACAATACCGTAGCGGTGACCTCTGATGATAAGTCGGAGTTCTTTGAAGAGGGGCGTTCCCGCTTTTTAAGTGAAGCAAGAACGCTGGCGGGTTTTCAGGAAGATCCCGGTGTTGTCAATGTCATTGATTTTCTCGAGGAGAATCATACCGCCTATATCGTGATGGAGTACCTCGACGGTATCACCCTGCGCGAATACCTCAAGCAGAACGCCACGCTTGCTCCCGATCAGGCGGTCAGGATGCTTCTTCCGTCGATGCGGGCACTGGCAAAGATACATAACGCGGGCGTGATCCACTGTGACGTCAGGCCCGACAATATCATGATGCTGCGCGACGGTACCTTGAAGCTGATGGGCTTCGGCTCGGCGTGCGACTATGACAACGCGGATAACCGTTCGGCGTCGAACTTGCTCAGGCAGGGATACGCTCCCGCTGAGCAGTATCGCCGCAACGACGAACAGGGCACGTGGACGGATGTTTACGGTATGTGCGCGACCATCTACCGCGCGATCACCGGCATCACGCCGGTCGACTCGATCAACCGCGTCCGTCAGGATACTTTGCGCCGACCTTCACAGTGCGGCGTGAATATCTCTCCCGCCATGGAGAACGCCCTCATGTACGGTATGGCGGTCAATCGGGAAAACCGCTGCCCGGATATGCCGACGCTGATCAGGATGTTTGAACAGGCGCTCAGCGGACAGCCGACAGCGTTTGCGGGTGCTGCGTTTGTGCAAGGCAACCGGACGATGAATCCGAATCAGACGGTCGCGGCAAACGCGTATCAACCGCGTTATCCGCAGAATGATCCGCGTTTCAGACAGGGATATCAGCGTCCGCCGGTGCAGAATTATCGTCCGCCCATGCAGCAGTATCCGCCTCAGCAGCCGATGCCAAAGAAGAGCTCTGCCGCTCCCTGGATCATCGGGATACTGGTATTTCTCGCGGTGATCTCAGCTGTAGTCGCGGCAGTCGTGTTCTTCACCCGGAACAACCATCACGATGAGCCGTCTCCTTCGATCATCGAGGCAGAAACGATCGCAAAGCTCAAAATGCCCGATCTGTCGGGCTTGACTAAGGAAGAAGCGATCAAGAAGCTGAGCGATTTGAACCTGAGCGTCGATTCTTTTACCGAAACCGAGGTTGAGGATGAGGAGGCAGGCAAGGTGTTCAGTCAGGTCCCCAAGACCGATACCGAGGTGACACCCGATACCAAGATCAAGCTCTATATCGCGAAGGCTCCCGCTACGGAAGCGAAAAAAGAAGAAGTGAAGAGTACGCCGGTCAAGCCCGCGCCGTCCTCCACAACCATGTTCTGTACCGCGAGATCATATGTGACCGTTCACAGCAGCGCGAACGCAGGCAGCGCTGATCTGGGCAAGATCTATATCGGTGATTCGGTCAAGGTGCTCAGCTCCTCGTCAGGATGGCTCTATATCGATGACGGTGAGATCAAAGGCTATGCCAGCGCTGATTACTTTTCCTCCAGTGTCTCGATGGTGCCGCAGTACACCGATCCGCTGTATGTGGATTCGGATATCGATTTCCTCTCCCTGCGCGCGAGCGCGTCGGAGAATTCTGCGGAGCTGGTCAAGATCCCGCCCGGCGCGAAGATGACCTTCCTGGGAGCTTGGCAGGACAACGGCTATGTTCGCAGTGACGGCTACCATGTCAGATGGGCAAAGGTATCTTACGGCGGAAAGCAAGGCTATGTGTACGACTACTATCTCCACGATTAACAGCGAGAATTGAATAGAAAGATCGCCCTGTATGTCGCTTGGCATACAGGGCGTTTTGTCTTATCCGATCGGTATCATACTGATCTCACCGGAGTTGAGGGTGGTGAGCGTGCCGTTATCTTCGACGATCAGCCCGCCGTCGTCGTCGATATTGACGGCTTTGGCGGTATGGGTGACGTTGTCTTTGCTGTAGCGGATAGTTTTTCCGATACAGAAGCTCCGCTCTTTGTATTTTTCTAAAACAGAATTATCATTAAGATGCGCGTAACAGTCGATCAGCTTTGCCGTGACGGTACCGCACAGGGCGTTGATCTCGATATCGCCGAGGTTGCCGGCGTTGTCGGCGAATTCCTCGGGAAATCGCTCGGTACACAGATTCATCCCGATCCCGATGATCACGGCGCGGGGGCGGTTGTCGCTGTCGCTGACAAGCTCAGTCAGGATGCCCGCCGCTTTTTTGCCGTCCACATAGATATCGTTGACCCACTTGATTTGCGGATCGATGCCGCTCAGCGAGCTGACGGCTTCGCAAACCGCTACGGCGGCGGCGCAGGTGATCTTCTGCACGTTCGCCGCGGATTCGGACAGGGGAAGGGAGAGGGTCATGTACAGCCCGGTGTCCTTGGGGGAGTAAAAGCTGTGGCCGCGTCTGCCGCGACCGGCGGTCTGGTGGGTCGTCGCGTATAGACAGATACCGTTATCGGCTTTGCGCTTCGCCTCATTATTGGTGGAGTCGATGCTGTCGTACAGACAGACGGCGACCGGCTCGGGACAATATGCTTGGATTTTTTCGGGATTCAGCTTCATTTCTAACAATCCTTACAGGGAAGAGGGTACCTTTTCCCACTGTATTAGTACATTTTTTCATAATAATCACCGTAAGTACGGCGGAATTGTGTAGTTTTCATAAACGTCTATTAATATGCATAGCACAAAACATTAAACGCTGTCGGGTGTTTCTTACGCTTTCGAGAACAAAAGGATTATATTTATAATTGCAAATAGGAATTAAAAACAAACTTTTTTAAAAAATCTATTGACATTCTTGACGAAATCATATAAACTACTAGAATGTATCATTATGGGAACATTTACGCCTTGCGTGTCAAACGGAATTTTCGACAAAGTATAATAGCAAAGTCGAACGCGTTTGTCAAGAGGTGAATCGGAAACAATCTTGTCATCAAGGCTTCCTTTGGTAAAGGGAGCTCCTGCGTGAGCAGGTGAGGGATTGCATCATTGATCGAGCGTAAGCGAGAACCCATGTATCGGTTGTGCGCTGTAGCTGCGGTCAATACCGCTCTTTTATCGATGTCAGAATGTGATCCAAACCGTGTTTTCCGTGAACTATCAAAAGAAGGAGTGATGTGCTTTTGGTCAATGTCAAAGATGTCAAATTGGGCAAAGCAGAGCGTAAGAGCTTCGGCAAAATTGAAGACGTCATCAATATGCCGAACCTTATCGAGATCCAGAAAAAATCCTATCAGTGGTTCCTCGAGGAGGGACTCAAGGAGGTCTTCAAGGATGTCTCGGGTATCAACGACTACCAGAACAACCTTGTGCTCGACTTCATTGATTATTCCCTCGATGTGGATCATCCGAACTATTCGGTCATCGAATGTAAGGAGAGAGACGCGACATATTCCGCGGCGCTGCGTGTTACCGCGCGTCTGCTGAATAAGGAGACCGGTGAGATCAAGGAGAGCAACGTCTTTATGGGTGACTTTCCCCTGATGACCGATTCCGGTACCTTCGTTATCAACGGCGCTGAGCGTGTTATCGTATCTCAGCTCGTTCGTTCTCCGGGCGTATATTATAAGATGAGCCACGACAAGACCGGTAAGGAGCTGTTCTCCTCCACGACCGGTAAGGAGCTGTTCTCCTCCACCGTCATCCCGAACCGCGGCGCATGGCTGGAGTATGAGAACGACGTCAACGATGTGTTCTATGTCCGTATCGATAAGAACCGCAAGCTGCCGATCACCGTCTTTTTGCGCGCCTTAGGTCTGGGTACCGACGGCGATATCGTCGAGATGTTCGGTGACGACAAGCGCATCAAAGCGACCTTTGAAAAGGACGGCTGCAAGAGCGTTGAGGACGGTCTGATCGAAGTATACCGCAAGCTGCGCCCCTCTGAGCCTCCCACCATCGAGAGCGCTCAAACGCACATCAATAACCTCTTCTTTGACCCGAGGCGTTACGATATGTCGCGCGTCGGCAGATATAAATACAACAAAAAGCTGAATCTTGCCGGTCGTATCACCGATCATACCCTGACTCAGCCCGTTGTCGCTCCGCGCACCGGCGAGGTGCTGGCACAGCGCGGCGATACCGTCACCCGTGAAATGGCGGCACAGATCGACAACGCCGGCGTCAAGTTCGTTTACATTGCCGCTGAGGACGGTCACGAGATCAAGGTGCTCTCTAACGGCATGGTCGACATCAACGCGTATGTTGATTTTGACTGCACCGCACTCGGCGTCAAGGAGCGCGTATCCTTTGACGTACTGTGCGAGATCCTCGACTCCTGCGAGAGCGAGGAGGAGCTCAAGGCTGAGATCGAGCGCCGCGCAGGCGAGCTTGTTCCCAATCACATTACGGTCGAAGATATCTTTGCTTCCGTCAACTATATGAACTGCTTAGCGGAGCATATCGGTACCACCGATGATATCGACCATCTGGGCAACCGCCGCATCCGCTGCGTCGGCGAGCTGCTGCAGAACCAGTTCCGCATCGGCTTTAGCCGTTTAGAGCGCGTGATCCGTGAGCGCATGACCCTGCAGGCGCAGGATCCCGAGGCGCTCTCTCCCGCGACGCTGATCAATATCCGTCCCGTGACCGCGGCGATCAAGGAATTCTTCGGTTCCTCTCCGCTGTCTCAGTTTATGGACCAGAACAATCCCCTCGCCGAGCTGACACATAAAAGACGTCTGTCAGCTCTGGGTCCCGGCGGTCTGAGCCGAGACAGAGCCGGATTCGAGGTGCGTGACGTACATTATACCCACTACGGACGTATGTGTCCTATCGAGACCCCTGAAGGCCCCAACATCGGTCTGATCTCCTATCTCGCGACCTTCGCGAAGATCAACGAGTACGGCTTTGTGGAGACTCCCTTCCGCAAGATCGATAAAGAGACCGGCATCGTTACCAAGGAAGTTGTCTATATGACCGCCGACATGGAGGACGAGTTCTATGTCGCACAGGCGAATGAGCCCCTCGATGAAGAAGGCCGTTTCGTGCATAAAAAGGTCGTCGGCCGTCATAAGGACGGATTCGTCGAGCTCAAAGCATCCAAGTTTGATTACATGGACGTCAGCCCTCGCATGGTCGTTTCCGTCGCTACCGCGATGATCCCGTTCCTCGAGAACGATGACGCAAACCGTGCGCTGATGGGCGCGAACATGCAGCGTCAGGCTGTTCCGCTGATGGTCACCGAATCTCCGATCGTCGGCACCGGTATGGAATACAAGGCAGGTACCGACTCCGGCGTCTGCGTGCTGGCAGATGACGACGGTACCGTTATGAGCGTTGACGCGAACCATATCACCGTTCAGTATGATAACGGCAAGGTCAAGGAGCACGAGGTCATCAAATTCCTCAGATCCAACCAGGGCACCTGTATCAACCAGATCCCGATCGTCGAACGCGGACAGCGCGTCGTCAAGGGCGAGGTACTCGCTGACGGTCCCGCTACCAAGAACGGCGAGATCTCCTTAGGTAAGAACGCTCTGATCGGCTTTATGACCTGGGAAGGCTACAACTACGAGGACGCGGTACTGATCAACGAAAAGATCGTCCGCGACGACGTATATACCTCTATCCATATCGAAGAGTATGAGATCGACGCACGTGATACGAAGCTCGGACCCGAAGAGATCACCCGTGACATCCCGAATGTCGGTGAGGATATGCTCAAGGATCTGGACGAGAACGGTATCATCCATATCGGCGCCGAGGTTCATGCCGGCGATATTCTGGTCGGTAAGGTCACGCCCAAGGGCGAGACCGAGCTGACTGCCGAGGAGCGCCTGCTGCGCGCCATCTTCGGCGAAAAGGCGCGTGAGGTCAGAGATACCTCCCTGCGCGTACCTCACGGCGAGAGCGGTATCGTTGTCGACGTCAAGGTGTTCACTCGCGAGGACAGCCGCGATGAGCTGCAGCCCGGCGTGAACAAGGTCGTCCGCTGCTATCTGGCGCAGAAGCGCAAGATCTCGGTCGGCGATAAGATGGCGGGTCGTCACGGTAACAAGGGCGTTGTATCGCGCATCCTGCCGCAGGAGGATATGCCCTTCCTGCCCGACGGTACTCCGCTGGATATCGTCCTCAACCCCCTGGGCGTACCTTCCCGTATGAACATCGGTCAGGTGCTCGAGGTTCACCTCGGCTACGCTTGTAAGGCGCTTGGCTGGAAGATCATGACTCCCGTATTCGACGGCGCTCATGAGCAGGACATCTTTGAGCTGTTCGAGCGTATCAGAGATAAAGAAGATTACAAAGATATGCGCGACGAGACCGGTATCGACTTCGGCGAATGCTTCCGTCAGAACGGTATCTCCATGGAGTGTAAGACCCGTCTGCGTGACGGCAGAACCGGTGAGTTCTTCGATAACCCCGTCACCGTCGGTTATATGTACTATCTCAAGCTGCATCATCTTGTCGATGATAAGATCCACGCGCGTTCCACCGGTCCGTACAGCCTGGTCACCCAGCAGCCGCTGGGCGGTAAAGCGCAGTTCGGCGGTCAGCGCTTCGGCGAGATGGAGGTTTGGGCGCTGGAGGCTTACGGCGCCGCTTACACCCTGCAGGAGATTTTGACCGTGAAGTCCGACGACGTTGTCGGTCGTGTCAAGGCGTATGAATCCATCGTCAAGGGTCAGAACATCCCGACCCCGGGTATCCCCGAGTCCTTCAAGGTTCTGATCAAAGAGCTGCAGAGCCTATCGCTCGACGTCCGCGTACTCAACGATGAGGGTGAAGAGATCGACCTCAAACAGCATTTCGAGGAGGATGACGATATCGTTGTCGCATCCGATGACGAGACGCTCGAGGAGGATCAGGTCATGACCTCGATGGACGGCTTCCTGCTCGATGAAGATCAGGATGAAGAGGGCAATATGTTCGATGAGAATTCCATTTATGAGGATCAGGACGACATGCTCGATTATGACGATTTCGGATCCGACGAAGTTTAA